>CBFCZA010000278.1:0-4336 GCA_965602285.1 uncultured Curvivirga sp.
CTTGTGGCATTGCTTGTAATGTGGCCTGTGATCGCGATCATTTGGTTGGCGCTTAATCCTGAAGAAAATATTTGGCCCCATTTAATAGACACGATGTTGCCACGCTATGTGATGAATAGTTTGATATTGATGTTGGGGGTTGGTGCAGGGACCATTTTTGGTGGTGTCCTTACCGCATGGCTTGTGACCATGTGCCGATTTCCGGGGCATCGTATATTTGAATGGGCATTGTTGCTTCCTTTGGCGATGCCAGCTTATGTCGTCGCCTATGTCTATACAGATTTATTAGAATATGCAGGGCCGGTTCAAACCAGTCTTCGATATTTATTCGATTGGAAATTAAAGTCAGAATATTGGTTTCCAGATATTAGAACCCATGGCGGGGCAATCGTAATGCTGTCACTGGTTCTTTATCCTTATGTCTATATGTTGACGCGTGCGGCATTCTTGCAACAATCTGTTTGTGTATTAGAGGCAGGTCGTGTGTTAGGGCGAAGCCCATGGTCTTGTTTTTGGACGGTTGCCCTTCCATTGGCGCGTCCCGCCCTTGTCGTTGGGGTGGCCTTAACGATGATGGAAACCCTGAATGATTTTGGTACGATTGATTTCTTTGCGGTCCATACCTTAACCGCTGGTATTTTCGATGTTTGGATGAATATGGGTAATATCGGTGGGGCAGCGCAGATTGCCTTAGTGATGTTATTGTTTGTGATCGGGTTATTGTGGATTGAACGTGCGTCACGCAAAGGGCAACGATATCATAGCACCACGACCCGATATAAGGCATTGCCGGGGTATGAGCTGTTTGGCTGGAAAAAATATTTTGCCATTATTGCCTGTGCATTACCTATTTTATGCGGCTTCTTAATACCTGCTGGTACGCTTGCTTTTTATGCGGGGCGGCGCTGGGAAGAAAGCTGGACAAGTGATTTTCTCGGTTATGCGGGCAATTCATTGTTACTGTCTGCTAGCGCAGCTTTGATTGTGATTTTGATCGGTGTGTTTATGGCATATGCGGTTCGTTTAAGTGGTAAACGTAGCCTTAAAATTGCAACCCGCCTTGCCAGTGTAGGATATGCCATGCCGGGGGCCGTATTGGCCATTGGGGTACTTATACCTTTTGCACGGTTTGATAATTATGTGGATGATTTAGCGCGGGAATATTTAGGTTTTTCCACGGGATTGCTGTTGTCTGGGACGATCGTAGCTATCGTTTTTGCCTATGTTGTGCGTTTCATGACCGTGGGTCTTGGCGGGGTAGAAACAGGGCTTTCTAAGGTAACACCAAATATGGATGACGCGTCACGAACATTAGGGGAGGGGCCGTTTGGAACATTGAAACGTGTTCATTTTCCAATGATACGTGGTGGACTTATTGGCGGAGCTATCCTTGTTTTTGTGGACAGTATGAAAGAACTTCCTGCCACCTTGATTTTACGCCCCTTCAATTTTGATACGTTGGCTACTTATGTTTACCAATATGCTTCTGACGAATTACTGGAAGAATGTGCACTTGGTGCATTAACAATTGTTGTCGCAGGGATTTTACCTGTGATTTTGTTAAGTCGATCTATCCGCGCCTCTCGACCCGGCCATGCAAATGGCTAATTTACCAAAGCATGCAAATGGCTAATAAATTCCCTCATTCATCTTGGGGGAATTGTGGAAGACCATCTGTTAATTCGTAATAGTCGCCTTTATCAGCAACAAAGATATGTTTCCCACGGCTTAGGTTTGTTGGCGTTTCAAGGCATCCCGCCAAAATAGATGTATAATCATCATCGTCAGGTTTCCAAAAAAGGCTACTGCCACAGGTTTTACAAAAACCGCGTTTGGCATGATCACTGGCGCGATACCATTCAAGGCCGCGATCTTCGATGAATTCCATGTCCGTATCCTTGCAACCTGTTGTGGCAAAAAAATGCCCAGTCGATTTTCTACATTGGCTACAGTGGCAAAAGGTTAGTTCATCTAATGGGCCCGTTATTTCAAAACGAACGCCACCGCAAAGACAGCTTCCTTCATGTGTTTGAATATCTAGGCTCATGTTTAAGTCTCCATTTTAAATGTTTCATCAACTGGGTAGCCTTCATATTGTGGTAAGCCATCTTTGAGGTCAAAATAATCGGCCTTATCTTTGACGAAAATATGCGCTCTGGCTTTTAGGTTCGTTGGCAGTTCTAGAGAGCCTGCTAATATTGTCGTGTAATCTAGTTTTTTATGCTTCCAGAATAAGCTACTACCACATTCACAACAGAAACCACGTTTGGCTCTTTCACTGGATTCAAACCATTTAAGTCCACGATCTTCCGTGATCAATAGAAGTTCATCCTGACAGCCTGTCGCAGCAAAATGATGACCAGATGTTTTTCTACATTGTTCGCAATGACAATAAAGAATGTCCCGCAATGGGCCTGTTACGTTAAATTGCACGGCGCCACACAAGCAGCTTCCCTTATGTGGGATGGTGGTATCACTCATTTCAATATACCTTAAATTATTAACGATCTAGGTAAAAAGTATAAAGAAATAAAACGACCAATGGAAGAGGAAGCGCATCGGCCTTTTATATTTATTATCTAGGGAAGATTAAGCAACTTGGCTAAATTTATTTTCTGCTAATCTGTCAGCTGCCTCAAAAGGGGGCAAATCATTTGCACGGGCTTTTGCATAAATTTCGCGTAATGTATCGCCGATTTCTTTGACATGCCCCATTGCCTTGTTTCGCGTGCCGCCTTCGCTTTGATGGTACAGATAAATGACGCCACCCGCATTGATCACATAATCAGGTGCATAAAGGATTTCCTTTTCCATTAACATAGCGCCATGGCGAGCTTCTGCCAGTTGGTTATTTGCAGCCCCTGCGACGACCTTAACTTTTAAACGTGATATTGTGTCGTCATTCAAGGTTGCCCCTAATGCGCATGGTACATAGACATCTGCATTTTGATCGTAAATGGCGTCAGGATTAACAGCGGTTGCCCCTAATTCTGCTTGCGCTAGACGGATAGCATCATCGTTAATGTCTGTAACGCAAAGATCTGCACCAGCTTCTTTTAGTTGGCGTGCAACATCGTAGCCCACATGACCTAACCCCTGAAGGGCAACCTTTACATTATGTAAGTTGTTTTTACCCATGCGTTCCAAAACTGTTGCTTGAATTCCTTGAAATACACCTAATGCAGTTCCAGGGGAAGGGTCGCCTGCACGGTCTTCTGTTCCCATGACATGGTCTGTGAATTTAGCAATATGACCCATGTCTTCAGGGCTCGTTCCAACATCTTCTGCGATACGATAAGCCCCATTAAGGCGATCCACAAAACGGCCTAAGGCTTCGAACATTTCGGGTGTTTTATCAATGCGTGCATTCCCCATGATGACTGATTTACCACCACCCCAAGGAAGGCCAGCTAAGGCATTTTTATAGGTCATGCCACGCGAAAGGCGTAGTGCATCTGTTAGGGCTTCTTCTTCGGTGGTGTAATCCCACATGCGACACCCACCAAGTGCATTGCCTAAATTCGTATTATGGATTGCAATAATTGCTTTTAATCCACTCGCGTCATCATGGCAAAATACCACATTTTCATGATTATCGTAATGCGGGGATGTAAAAACAGTCATCGTAGTTCCTTTCTAATGGAAGGGGGGGATCCATTTGCTTGCTAAGTAATAATATTACAATCTAATATATACCCACCATAAACAGGGTCAAAGGGATAGTTAAGAGAATGCTAAAATAACAATTTTTATATAATGCTTCTCTTCTATATTGAAATATTCTTAAATAATTACTGCTGTTTGGTGTTGTAATCATATCAATATCTATTAGGTAATAAGGCAGTGATCTTTGAATGTTTCTATCGAATGCTCCCAACTGAAGGAAAAAATAGTGCTGAATGTTATTTTAGATTGTGACCCCGGACTTGATGATGCCGTTGCTATTATGATGACACTTGGTGCACCAGATAAGATTAATTTATTGGGGGTGACAACGGTTGCTGGAAATGTAGGGTTAGATTCTGTCTATAATAATGCGCGTAACCTTTGCAGTCTTGCTGGTCGGGAAGATATCCCTGTTTTTGCGGGATGCCAGCATTCAATCATGGGTACGCAAGTTCGTGCTGATGAAGTTCATGGTGATGATGGGCTAGGTGGTGTTGATGTACCGGCATCTAATCGTGAGCATGACCCCCAACATTCAGTAGATTTCATTGTCGATACTTGCATGAATGCAGAAGATAACAGCATCATTATTTGCCCTACTGGACCGATGACAAATGTCGCCGTCGCGTTGATTAAAGCACCAGAAATTATTCAGAAAATTCAAAAAATT
>CBFCZA010000279.1:0-4332 GCA_965602285.1 uncultured Curvivirga sp.
AAACAAAGCAGTCGCATAACGACCAGCTATCTCTTTTATACTACTTGAGGCTGCCACAGTCGTGAGACCCCTCTTCCAAAAAAATGAAAAACAGTAAGTTCAAAATGCTTGCACAAAAAACGTCCCGAACTTTCGTCCGAGCGCATAGCTTTCTCTGTAAGCGGCTTTGATGTAGCACAAGGACTTAAAGCTTGCAACATAGTGACGGTCTAAAAATCGCAGAAAATATAGAAATATTTAATAAATCTTTTCCAAACAATCTTCTAACCTATGTAGAATAAGGCTCCTTAGGCAATTCTTGCTGTTAAAAAATAATTTAATTAAACAATCGATTTTTTAGTTAATTTAGATCAAGAGGATCAAATCGATTAAAACAGCTTAATTTCTCAAAAAACGCATCTATATCACATAATACTTAAGCATCACGGTCGAATCTCTTTAGAAGAAACTATATGGATCAATATCTACTTGCACACGGACATTAGACGGAATTTTCTGCATATTCAGCCATGGCTTCAATAATTTTTGAATAGAGCTTGATTTCCCTACTTTTAATAACATGCGCTTACGATGCTTGCCCCTTAACACAGCAAGGGGTGCAGGCGTAGGTCCTAGCACCATTATATCTTGCCCTTGCGGGGCAGATTGAGCCAAACGTTTACTAACAAAATCTACAGCATCCTGATCTGGCCCCGATATAATCAAAGCCGCCAACCGCCCAAAGGGTGGCATTTCGGTCAACTCTCTTGCATGCGCCTCTGCTTCCATAAAGCCATCACGGTCCCCACTAGCAAGGGCAGCCATAACTGGTTCTTCCACATTACTTGTCTGCACCAACACTTTACCGGGCCTATCTGCACGCCCTGCACGTCCTGCCACTTGATGCAAAAGTTGAAAACACCGTTCTGACGCCCTTAAATCGCCACCGCTTAGCCCCAAATCAGCATCAATCACACCCACCAATGTTAGGTCGGGGAAATGATATCCCTTTGCCACGATCTGCGTTCCGATAATAACATTCGTTTCATGGGACATAACCCGATCCACAAAAGACGAGGCCGCTACAGGGCCGCTTAATGTATCAGACGTTACCACCTCAACCCTTGCTTCTGGAAAAAGCACCTCCACCTCTTCTGCCAGCCGTTCAACACCGGGACCGCAGGCTTTGAAGCTATAATCATCGTTACATTCGGGGCATTCTGTCGGTTGAGGAGCCTGAAAACCACAATGATGACACTCAAGTCGCTTAGAGAAACGATGCTCCACCAGCCAAGCTGTGCAATTTGGACATTGCAACCGATGTCCACATGTATTGCACAAAGTTAATGGCGCATACCCACGCCTATTAAGAAACAGAAGGACCTGCTCCCCTTTCGCTAAGGTTAATTTCATTTCTTCGGCAAGGGGAGGTGATATCCATTGTTGACGTCCCGGCTTATCCTTCAATAGATCAACCAATTGCACATCCGGCAAAACTGCCTGCCCATGGCGTTCAGGCAAGTGAAGTAAGTCATAACGCCCCTGCTTCACATTCACTGTCGTTTCCATAGAAGGTGTTGCCGATGCTAAAACAACGGGACAACCACTGATCTGGCCGCGTACGACAGCCATATCACGGGCATGATAGATAACTCCTTCTTCTTGTTTAAAAGAGGCCTCATGCTCCTCATCCACAATAATAAGGCCTAAATCGTGGAAAGGAAGATGCATCGCAGAACGGGCACCAACGACGACCTTTAATCGC
The DNA here is from genome assembly GCA_965602285.1 of uncultured Curvivirga sp. Classification (GTDB taxonomy): domain Bacteria; phylum Pseudomonadota; class Alphaproteobacteria; order UBA8366; family Aestuariispiraceae; genus Curvivirga. Next base: position 1,745 of record CBFCZA010000279.1, read on the forward strand.
CCCGCCGCAATGGCCTGCCAACAATCGCGTTTCTTACTTGCTCCTACATCAGAATGCCATTCCCCCGGTGCTGCCCCAAAACGGACCTCGAATCGGGACAACCATTGTGCTGACAAGGCTATTTCAGGCAGTAAAATAAGAACTTGCTGTCCTTTTCGTAAGGTTTCTGCGATGGCTTCAAAATAAACTTCGGTCTTACCAGATCCCGTCACACCATCCAAAAGGGAGACCGCAAATTTTCCAGCTTTCACATGCGTACAAATATGCTCTGCCGCTTTTTTCTGATCTGCAGAAAGCCTCGGCCCTCGTAAATTTGGCTTTGGTTCAGGCCATAAACCGCCAACAGGAATTGTCACTGCCTCAAGACAATCTGCTTGTAATAACCCCTTAACCACAGAAGAGGAAACCCCCGCCTCTCTCGCTAAATCAGCAGAAGTCATCGGGGGGAATTCTTCCGCGACTTTCAACACACGCTCACGTGCTGGCGTTAACTTTATCTCTGGCTTATCAAGCTTATGGGTGATTAAAAATTTCGGCTTTTGAGGTTCAAATACGGTTGGCACACTCATCGCCATACGTAACACCGCACCGGGGGCCGCCAAACAATAGGCCGCCATCCAATCAATGAATTTTCGGTTTGCCTCTGGCAAGCGGACATTATGTATAACACTGTCTACAAATTTAAGGCGTTTGGATGAAACATCCGAATCATCAGCTTCCCCCCAAACAACGCCAATGGTTTTCCGTGGCCCAAGAGGCACCCGAACAAAGTCACCTGCGGACATATCCATGCCTTCAGGCACCCCATAATCATAGGTACCGGCAAGAGGTAAAGGTAGCAAAACCATTACACGTCTTTCGCCCTGCCCCTTGACGAAAGGGTCATCTTTAGCGAAAAGGTCTTGAGAATATTGTCCTGATGGTGCCATGAATTGGATATATCTTATTTGCTAATTGTCGAAGAATTACATTTTAGACTATGCAGACTAGAGCGATTCGGACAAGATTAAACATATGAGGCGAACCACCTCCCTTAAATTATAACGGATGAGACCGATGAAATTTTTCGTAGATACCGCAGATATTGATGAAATCAAAGACCTTGCCAGCACTGGCCTAGTTGATGGTGTTACCACAAACCCTTCCTTGATTGCACAATCAGGTCGTGATTTTTTTGAAGTGATCCAAGAAATTGCAAGTGTTGTTGACGGACCTGTTAGCGCAGAAACAGTTTCTCTTGACCATGAAACCATGTTGAAAGAAGGCTTAAAGCTCGCCAAACTTGCAGACAATATTGTGGTAAAAGTACCTTTAACACAAGACGGCCTTAAAACATGTAAAGCTCTTGCAGATCAAGGCATTCCTGTGAATGTAACTTTATGCTTCTCTGCCGGACAAGCGTTATTAGCTGCAAAAGCAGGTGCGGCCTATATTTCACCATTCGTTGGTCGTTTGGATGATGTTGGCCTGGATGGCATGGACCTTATTGAAGAAATTTGCCAAATCTATGCTAATTATGATTTTGACACAGAGGTCCTTGTGGCTTCTATCCGTGGCCCGGGCCATGTGATTGAAGCTGCCAAAATTGGCGCAGATGTCGGAACACTTCCACCAAAAGCATTACGTGCGCTTTATAATCACCCACTGACAGATAAAGGCTTAGACGCCTTTACCAAAGATTGGGAAAAGACTGGGCAAACAATTCTTTAGTAAAATTAATGAGGCAGGTTGGCATTTCGCTAACCTGCTTTTTTTTATTACTGAGCTGCCTTTCAATCAGGTTTCATATCAGGAATTTTCATTATGGCTGAACATACACTTCGTCCCGCGAACCAAAATCTGACCGCAGATCTTGTGGCTGAGTATTTAACTGATCACCCTGACTTCCTGAATGACTATCCAGAACTTCTTAATATATTGACCCCACCACAAAGGAAAATGGGTGAAGGCGTTACAGACCTTCAACATACCATGATTGATCGGTTGCGCGACCAAGTTGAACGCACCGAAGATCTTGCACATGTGATGATCGAAAATAGCCGTGACAACTTAACCAGCACCACGCAAATACATGAATGTGTGCTTAAATTAATGTCCGCAGAATCATTCGAAGAATTATTACAGGTCATCAATATTGATCTTGGCGTAATTTTATCTTTGGATTGTGTGGCCCTTTGTATAGAGCAAAGTGAAGATGACGATGTACCGATCAGAGGTATTCGTCAAATTCCACCAACATTAATCGATCATCTTATCCCAGATAGCCGCCCAATTATTTTACGCGACCATATGATGGCAGACCCGAATGTCTATATCGAAGCGGCTGATCTTATAAAATCAGAAGCCCTCATTCGTTTAGAGATTTCACCAGAAGTCCCATCCGCCCTCATTGCCTTTGGCAGTCGTGACGCTGATCGCTTTGATCCAAGCCAAGCTACAGAATTACTTCTTTTCATGTCCCAAGCCATGTCAGAATTGATTCGCATTTGGCTTGCCCTCCCCAGCCCGGAAGTTATTTTCGGCGGGGTTGATGAATAACGACATAAAAAAACAGCACTCTGATTAATATAACAAAGTGCTGTTTTAAA
>CBFCZA010000280.1:0-4311 GCA_965602285.1 uncultured Curvivirga sp.
ATAAAGATTATTCGTTCACTTAGATTTATTTAATCTGAAGCTACTAAAAAAAGGCTTATGGTAATATTATTACGTATAGTTGACGATCTCTTAGGTGATATTGCTCTGTCCTACGGGGAAAAGGCATTTTTCCTGTCTTTTCCTGCTTCTTTGGTTGCAAGATTGGGGCAGGAGTTATAGAACACACGCGGTTTTATATTATTGGGGCTTCTCGTGAAAAACGGAGAAGCATAAATCTAGATGAATGAAGGAAGTCAGATCATGCGCGTATATTATGACCGTGACGCAGACGTTAACTTGATCAAAGGCAAAAATGTTTTGATCGTAGGCTATGGTAGCCAAGGCCATGCACATGCAATGAACTTGCGTGATAGTGGTGTTGAAAATGTACGTATCGGCTTACGTGCAGATTCATCTACTCGTAAAAAAGCTGAAGCTTCTGGCTTCACATGCATGACTGCTGCTGAAGGCGGTGCTTGGGCTGACGTTGTAATGATGTTGACACCTGATGAACTTCAAGGCGACATCTATGCAAACGATCTGCATGCAACAATGAAAGAAGGCGCTGCATTGGCTTTCGCTCATGGCTTAAACGTTCATTTCAACTTGATCGAGCCACGTGCTGATTTAGATGTATTCATGATCGCACCTAAAGGTCCTGGTCATACAGTTCGTTCTGAGTATCTTAAAGGTGGCGGCGTTCCAACTTTGGTTGCGATCGATCAAGACAAATCTGGTAATTCTATGGATATCGCTTTGTCTTATGCTTCTGCAAACGGTGGAGGCCGCGCAGGTATCATCGAAACTTCTTTCAAAGAAGAATGTGAAACTGATCTATTCGGTGAGCAGGTTGTTCTTTGTGGTGGTATCGTTGAACTTATCCGCGCTGGTTTTGAAACATTGGTTGAAGGTGGTTATGCACCTGAGATGGCTTATTTCGAATGTTTGCATGAAACAAAACTTATCGTAGATTTGATCTACGAAGGTGGTATCGCAAACATGAACTACTCTATCTCTAACACGGCTGAGTATGGTGAGTATGTGACTGGTCCACGTATTATTACTGCAGAAACTAAAGCAGAAATGAAACGCGTTCTTACTGACATTCAAACTGGTAAGTTCACACGTGACTGGATGCTTGAAAATAAAGTTAACCAAGCATCATTCAAAGCAACACGTCGTCTAAATGACGCACATCAAATCGAAGAAGTAGGCACGCGCCTTCGTGCGATGATGCCTTGGATCGGTGAAAACATGAAAGTTGATAAGGCTGTTAACTAATTAGTTAATAGAATTATTATCGACTGAAGTTTTGATCAAGGCCTCGAAGTTTATTCTTCGGGGCCTTTGTCTATTTGAATAAAACCGTTGCAGTAAGGTGGAAAAGCACGTAAACCCTAGGCTTGAAGCTATGTTTGTTGGTCTTGTGATTATTTTCCACTTTTTTTGATGTGTATTTGCATGTGGAATCAAAATAGAGTAAAGTATTCGCAAAACAAATGCTAAGAATTCGCAAGTTGAATCAAATGCATTGAAATAATGGAACAGACTAAAGGGTAAGCTTGGTAATTTTAGAATAGTTTGAGAGGGGGCTCTCTGCCGTTCTTTCGCCTCAATTATCCTGTAGCTAGATTTAAGTTTTAATAGGATGTGGATATATTTCCTCATTCAAATGGTATCAATATTGATTTTGGAGGCTGCCGCCTATCATGTTTTCGCGACTTCTTGGTTTTTTATCCGCCGATATGGCGATTGATTTAGGCACTGCAAACACTCTTGTGTATGTGAAAGGCAGGGGCATCGTTTTGAACGAGCCATCTGTAGTTGCGATTGCAGAAGTTAAGGGCAAAAAGCAAGTCCTTGCTGTAGGTGATGAAGCGAAATTGATGTTGGGACGTACTCCCGGTAATATTCAAGCAATTCGCCCTTTACGCGACGGTGTGATTGCTGACTTTGATGTGGCCGAAGAAATGATTAAGCATTTCATTCGTAAGGTTCACAATAGACGTAGTTTTGCTGCCCCTCGTATCATTGTGTGTGTGCCTTCAGGGTCTACTGCAGTGGAACGTCGTGCCATTCAAGAATCAGCTGAATCTGCTGGGGCACGTGATGTGTTATTGGTCGAAGAACCTATGGCAGCCGCAATTGGCGCTGGTCTTCCTGTTACTGAACCTACAGGTTCTATGGTCGTTGATATTGGTGGCGGTACCACAGAGGTCGCTGTCTTGTCTCTTGGTGGTATTGTTTATTCTCGATCTGTACGCGTTGGTGGTGATAAAATGGATGAAGCGATTATTGCTTATATCCGCCGTAATCATAACCTGCTTGTTGGTGAAAGTTCCGCTGAACGTATTAAAAAGCTTATTGGTTCTGCTTGCCCACCTGAAGATGGTGATGGCGAAAGCATGGAAATCAAAGGTCGCGATTTAATGAATGGTGTACCAAAAGAGTTGAACATATCAGAACGCCAAATTGCAGAGAGTTTAGCTGAGCCTGTTGGTGCTATCGTTGAGGCAGTGAAAGTTGCTTTGGAACAAACGCCACCAGAACTGGCTGCGGATATTGTTGATAAAGGTATCGTGTTGACTGGTGGTGGTGGTAACTTGCGCAACCTAGATATGGTTTTGCGTAATGCTACTGGCCTTCCTGTGTCTATTGCGGATGATGCATTAAGTTGTGTTGCCCTAGGAACTGGGCGTTGCCTAGAAGAAATGCGTACATTGAAAAATGTATTGATCAGCATGTATTAAGGTTTCTTTGGGAAGCTTAATAAACTGATCTGATTATGTATTTCAGGAACCCGATTTGAACGTCGGGTTTCTGGAGTCTATAAGAAAGAATCTTGATCCCCTAAGGGGACAGGTTTATTTGATTAAACGATTAAGGGTTGAACGTTGAGAACGCGTAACGGAGCCGTACCAAGAATAGCTGAATTGCGTGCATTGATGCATCGCTTTGCTTTCTTGCTTCTGTTAATGGGAGCAATCGCCGTGATGGTCTTCGGGCGTGCGGAACCGCGTTTCTTTGAACGCGCACGTGATATCGTTACAGATTTTTCAGCCCCTATTCTTGACTTGATTTCTCGCCCGACCGCAACTGTGGATCGTTGGGTTCAAGAAGCTAATAATCTGATTAATTTACGTGAAGAAAACATTCGTTTAAGGGCTGAAAATAATAAGCTCCTCCAATGGATGGCTCATGCGAAACAACTGCAAAATGAAAATAAAAATCTACAAAATTTACTTTCTTATAAACGTGATGATGTAGAACGCTATGTAACTGGACGCGTTATTGGCAGTAATGGCGATTTCTATCAAACTGTAATGTTAAATATAGGTCATGAGGAAGGCGCACGTATTGGGCAGGCTGCTGTTAACAATAAAGGGTTGGCAGGGCGCGTTTATTCCGTTGGTAAACATTCAAGCCGTATTTTACTTATTACTGATTTGAACAGTCGCATTCCTGTTGTAGTGCAAGAAACCCGTGTGCGTGCTGTTCTCTCAGGAGAGAATGATACGCAACCTCGCCTTATATATACGCCCGCAGATTCAGGGTTTAAAGTTGGCCAGCGTATTGTAACTTCTGGCCATGGTGGCGCATTTCCACCGGGTATTCCAGTAGGGCGAATTGCATCTGTTGACGAGAATGGGGTTCGGATTGCCTTATTTGTTGAACTGGAGCGGGCTGAATATCTTCGTCTACTTGAGTTTGGCTTGAATGGTATTTTGACTACTGATCAGTAACCCTATATTCTTTGAATTATACCCTATATTTTACCTTCATCGAGGGGTGTTTTACCCTTTGTTTATAGCAGATAGACCCAACTAGATGATCTCAACAGAACAAAGCCTTTGGTCAAAACTTGACCATTTTGCAAGATCGTCATTGCCTTTTGTTATGGCAATATTGGCGGCTGTCATTGCTGTTGTTCCTATGCATCTTCCTGATGGTGAAGTTATTAAGCCTATGCTTACGTTGGGCTGTATCTATTACTGGACTATTTATCGTCCTGATTTATTACCAATGTTTCTCGTTTTTTTTGTGGGTATTTTCCAAGATTTGTTGTTGGCATCACCCATCGGTATTTCTTCTTTCGTATTCTTGATCGTAAGTTTCCTTGTCGGAACCCAACGCCGCTTCTTCCATGCTAAATCATTCGGAATTGTATGGTGGGGTTTTATGGTGATCGCGCTTTTGGCTGTATTCATCAGTTGGCTTGTATTTTGTTTGTTAGAACAAACCTATGTAACACCTATTCCATTTTTGTTTAGATATCTAATTTCTATCGCTAGTTTTCCAATTGTATTTGTT
>CBFCZA010000281.1:0-4296 GCA_965602285.1 uncultured Curvivirga sp.
ACTATCCGCCGCAGAAGACACGATGCTTGCTTGTGAATTCGTTTGTTCTGCAATTTGGCTCATTGAATTTGCCGTGTTTTGTAATTCTGAAACGGCACCGACAACATTATTAAGAACGGCCGTTACTGATTCATCAAAGTCACGTGCCATCTTCTCAATACGTTGTGCACGTTCTGCTTTGTCTCGTTGCTCTGCCTCTTGTGTTGCGGCTGCGTTATCAGCCTCAACCATACCGTCACGGAAGTTTGAAACTGTTGCTGCCATAGCGCCAATTTCATCACCACGTTCTTGACCAGGAATTTCAGTGGATTTATCGCCGTCTTTTAAGCTTTCCATCCTATTGGATAGGGCAGATACGGGGCCAACGATGCTTTTCGTAATTAACCATGCAATGATGGCGCCGAAAAGGATGGTTACGATTAGTAAGCCAATAACCAATGTTGTTACACTGGATTTGGTTGCTGTTGCATTATTCATAAATGAATCTGCTTTGCCAAAGGCAAAATCACGAAGAAATGTTATCTTTTCGTTAATTGCTTTTACTTCTTTTGCACCTTTATTCCGCGTGATGTCCGCAGCCTCAGCGCGTTTGCCTTCACGCATAAATTCGATCACTTGATTTCGTGTGTTGCGCCATTCTAAAATAACAGCCTTTAATTCATGGACGTTGGTTTTATCACCCAGAAATCGTTCTTCAAGAATATCAAATTGCTCAAGAACTTTTGTTTCGTAACTTGCAACAATGGCTTTTGCTTTGTCTATCCCTGCATCATCTTTGGATAAGGCAACATCCTTCATGCCACGATGCATTGCAATGATGCCTGATTCTACTTGTAGAACACTTGTGCTAACGGCAAATGGATGACGGTAAAGTTTTGCGGTGAGGCCAGCTAGTGCATCTAGCTTAGTAACAGCAAATGCGCCCATGATTGTCGCTAATATGATTACCACAGCAAAGCCGATGGCTAATCTTGATCCGATTTTTAAGTTAATCATTTTTAATTCCCTGACGATAGAATAATAGATAAGAAGTGAATTGTATTTGGATTTTGATGGCTTATTGTTCACTTGCTTTAAAAAGCTAACATTTAAATTACTTTTTATTTACTTCAATCTACCTTATAGAATTTAACAAAATATTAATGGGATCTCAGTAATTTAATGATTTTTCTAATATATTACTGTTCGTTTGAGAATATTTCTAATGTGAACTTATATTTCGGATTTAATGATGGCCACAATACCAGACCTACCTTCGCCCTGTACTGGGGTATGTAAGATTGAAGATGAAACGAATCTTTGTGGGGGATGTCTTCGTACACGCGAAGAAATTAAATCTTGGGGCCACAGTAGTAATGAAAATAAATATTCTATATTAAAACTTTTAAAGCTTCGCAGGATCGAACGCGGACAAGTCAGTGAATCTGATTTAAGGCCCCGAAGGCGCCGATCTAAAAAATGATTATGTACGAAAACTAGGCGCGCATGACAAAGCTGAGTAATTTTGCCCGTAGGCTGATTTGTTTCTTGTCTTTGTTTTTGCGAGACCAATAGATCTCTCTATGCAAAATATAAAGGCTACTGCTTACAATGACAGAAGCCCCAAGCCATACTTCCCAGCCGGGAACTTCACCCCATACGAAATAGGCAATGGCAGAGGTCCAGATGAGGGCTGTATATTTAAATGGGGAAACCGCAGCGACTTCAGCAACGGAAAATGAACGTGTTGCAAAATATTGTGCCAATCCACCCAACAATCCGATCGTGATTAATAAGACCCAATCAAACCCAATGGGCATGACCCAGCCCTCTATGGAAATTCCAATGCAGGAAACGAGGATGCCATAAATTGTAAAATAAAATGCAATGGCGGAACTGTTATCTTTTTTACTTAATACACGCAAAATGATCATAGCAATGGCCATGAAAAAAGCCGCAGCTATGGGGTAGATGGTGTCAGAAGAAAATATTTCTGGCCCCGGTTGAACAATGATCATTACACCGACAAATCCTGCAACGATTGCCATGCCCCGATGTAGACCTATTTTCTCTCTCAAAATAACGACGGCCATAATAGATGTTAAAATGGGGGCTGCAAAAAGGATCGTTACAACTTCTGCCATTGGTAATTTAGTGAAAGAGGTGAACACAAAAAACATTGCTGTCATGCCGATGGTGCCGCGCATGAAATGTTTAAAAGGTTGTTTGGTTTTCAAATGTTTGAAGCCACCTGCTTTCCATAAGGTAAATAAAATAGGGATTAAGGCAAATACTGTACGAAAGAAAAGAAGCTGTATGATTGGATAGTCAGCACCGGTCCATTTGATCAATGAATCCATGATGGAAAATAAAAAGGTAGAAACAACAATAAGGTAAATCCCTTTTGCTGTATCTTCTTCTTCGATGTTTGCCATTTAAATCATCCAATCTATAGAGTTCACGAACCACAATACAGAGTAATCGAAGAGTTGGAAGGGCTGGATACAGAAACGACAAAGAATTACTGGAAATAGATTTGTGCCGCAAATGGTCAAATTGCTTCTTGCACCACATGATAAGTTAAGCGAGATTACCCGAAATAAAGGGAAAATCAGTTTTTAAATAGAAGGAATATTATTATGTTTACCACCCGTCCAGAGTTAGTTGGCACTTTTGGCGCAGCAGCCTCTACCCATTGGTTGGCGTCACAAGTTTCTATGTCTTTGTTAGAACGTGGTGGAAATGCATTTGATGCTGCGGTTGCGGGTGGAATGATGTTGCAACTTTGCGAGCCGCATATGAATGGCCCAGCCGGCGATGTTCCTTTGATTATTTATAGCGCGGAAGAAAAACGTGCGCGTGTTGTCTGTGGGCAAGGTCCAACACCTGCGGCAGCGACTCGAGAAAAATACCAAGAACTAGGTATCGATATTATTCCCGGTACAGGTTTACTTGCGGCTGTGGTACCCGGTGCATTTGATGCATGGATGTTGATGTTACGCGATTATGGTAGCATGACTTTACGTCAGGTTATGGAACAAACCATCGAATATGCAGAAAAAGGATGTCCTTTAACCGCATCACCAACTTCTATTATTAATGCGGCAAGCGAGATGATCGCCAAGCATTGGCCTGCGACTGCGGCTATTTATCTAAAGGATGGTAAGGCACCAAAAGAAGGTGATTTCTATACCAACCCGCAATTAGCAAAAACATGGACACGTATTGTTGAGGAGGCAGAAGCTGCTTCTTCTGATCGTGTAGAGCAAATTGATGCAGCACGTGATATTTGGTCCAAGGGCTTTATCGCAAAAGAAATTGCACGTTTCAGTACAGAATCCCATTTCGATTCGACAGGAAGGAAGAATTCAGGTCTTTTGACCTTTGAAGACATGGCGGAATGGTCCGCGACTTATGATGAACCGCTTACCTATGATTACCACGGACATACGATTTTAAAATGTGGCCCGTGGAGCCAAGGTCCAGTTCAATTGCAGGCATTGTCATTGTTGAAAGATGCAGGTTTAGAAAATATGGACCCTGTAGGGGCTGAATTTATTCATACTGTTGTAGAGGCCATGAAGTTGGCTTATGCAGATCGTGAAGTGTTTTATGGCGATCCTGATTTCATTGATGTACCGATGGATGAATTGTTGTCTGATGATTATGCAGCTAGCCGCCGTCAATTGATGGGTGGTACGGCTTCTTTGGATTTTCGCCCAGGTATGATTGAAGGCTATGGTTCCACATTTGATTATAAAGCCGCACAAGAACGTGTGCCAGCGGATGGTGCATTGGTTGGGTTCGGTGGTGGGGAACCAACAACAGCTAAGCTGCATAAAGGTGACACATGCCATTTAGACGTGATTGATAAATGGGGCAATATGGTTTCGGCAACACCAAGTGGGGGCTGGTTACAAAGTTCACCTGCAATCCCAGAACTTGGTTTTTGCTTAGGTTCGCGTACACAAATGATGTGGATGGACGAAAATTCACCTAGTGTACTTGCGCCGAAAAAGCGTCCGCGTACAACTTTGACACCAAGTATGGCCTTCAAAGATGGTAAGCCATATTTGTCATATGGAACACCGGGTGGGGACCAGCAGGATCAATGGCAATTGATTATGCTTTTACGTCATATCCATCATGGAATGAACCTCCAAGAAGCAATCGATTGTCCAAGCTTCCATAGTGAACATTTCCCAAGTAGCTTCTACCCTCGCCATGCAACAGCAGGGCGCGTTGTTGTGGAAGGGCGCTTTGATGCGTCTGTTGTGAAAGAATTAGAGGCATTAGGCCATAAAGTCCATGTTGGTG
>CBFCZA010000282.1:0-4294 GCA_965602285.1 uncultured Curvivirga sp.
ATGGTGGTGATGGGCCACTGGTTGAAATTTTAACCAGCACACTTGATCAGGCTGAAGCCTGTCCCCCGAAGAATCATTTTAATCATATAGAACATGTTTCATGGTTTGATACAGGTGATGATTTACCGCGATATCGTGCTTATGATGATGAAGAACCGTATCTATCAAAGCCTACTATTTAAAGTTTGATTATGTTATTAAGATTTAATTTTGGAGTTACATTGTACCATGGATAATTATGAACGCCCTTTCCATATCATTGGATTAATAGGTTTTATCATTTCGGGTTTTATTTTTATAGTAGTAGGAGTCCAAGCCGATGATATACTGACCATCGTTAGTAGTAGTATTTGGGTGCTATCTTGCATTGTCTGGTTGATACCGTTTGTCATACCAAAAAAAGGTTAAGACATTTAAGATTTTCATTTATAATTTGATTGAAGCATCAGTGAATTTATTTCGTTTTTTTGCATACTGTGGGAGGTGGTGGTCAAATGAGCAAGAGTAGTTCAACAATAAAGGAAGAGGTGATTATTGGTCGACGATATTCGCCAGAAATAGCATGGCGGACAATTTTTCTTGCCATTGGTGTATATGCGGGGTTGACCATAAGTATATGGGCTGCCTTGAATGGGCATTTAACCTATTGGGTCGCTGGTGTTATAAATTGCATAATTCTATATGGTACCTATACGGTCATTCATGAAGCTGTGCATAATAATATTGTTCCGCGTAATCGTCGTTTGCGTTGGGTGAATAGTTTCTTTGGCTTTGCTATATGCCTCATATTTTGGATGTTTTATTATCCCCATAAGAAAGCGCATATTGTTCATCACAATAAATGTAATACAGATGAAGACCCTGATATCTACGCACGTGGCGCCTTTGGCGTTGTTACTTTTTGGAATATTCCATTAGTTGTCCTGTCTAGCTTCAACCCTTTTACGATTTATAAAGAATGTACTAAATATAACCTAAAGCCCCGTGAAAGATACATCACCATGCTGACGTTCTTGGGCTATAGTTTGATTGCCGCAGGGCTCGTCTATGCAGGTTATGGGTTAGAACTATTGGTTTTATGGTTCATGCCTTGGTTTGTTGGCAATTCAGTGATGTTAATATTCTTCACTTGGATGCCACATCATCCCCATTTTGAAACCACCCGATATCGCGATACACGATGTTCTATTTGGCCTTTTGCAAATTTCTTAACCCAAGGGCAACATATGCATTTGATCCATCATATGATGCCGTGGGTACCTTATTATCAGTATGAAAAAGTATTTTATGAAATCAGACCCTATCTAGAACAAAATGATGCAATGATCGACGGTTTCTTGCCTAAGGTAAGGCAAGTTAATCCTGATGCTAGTGGGGCAAGCGGAGATTGATCCTAAACGCTTACGAATGTTCAAGACGCAAGACCTATTCAGGTGGCATTGCCTCAAATCGAGGTAAGCCATCATCTTGTTCATCCCATGAAACAGTTGTGTCTGCATAAACATGGGACGTGGGCTTTAGTTTTTCAGGATCGTCAAATGATCCCATTGAAATATAAACGTGATCGGGGTCGTTGGTGAATTTTGAAAGTATCTGTGTCCCGCATTCAGGGCAAAATTCGCGAATGACCTTTTCAGAAGATGGGAATATTTTAACGTTGCCATGATCCACATGGAAATTTGATGTGGGTATCATGGACCAACTCTGATGACCTGCGCCTGCGGATTTCCTACAGATTGTGCAATGGCAATGAAAACCATCAAGAGGGGCACCCTTGATATGATAGCGGATATGGCCACATAAGCAGCCCCCCTTTAGGTCATCAGTCATGGTTACTTCCCTCGTATTAACCTTTATGGCTTTCACCATCGGCATATGGGAACCACCAGAAATCTTGTGGTTTAGAGCCATAATCTACCATAGCAAATTTAGTGTGGCGGAACGTATCTAAACCTTCTGCACCTAACTGACGACCAATGCCGGACATTCTGCGTCCGCCAAATGGCCCTGCATCATTATCAAGTAGAGGTGAATTCACCCAAACCATACCGGCAATGATTTCATTCACTGCACGATGGCTTTCGTTGAGATCGCTGGTAAAGATGGTAGATCCAAGGCCGAATTTGGAATCATTCGCCCGTTCAATGGCTTCGTCGAAACTTGCAACACGACAAATTGGTGCTACAGGGCCAAGGGATTCATTATTCATGATATCCATATCTTGTGTGACATCGGTTAGGATTGTCGGCTCCATGAACCAACCTTTGTTAAATTCTTTAGGACGCCCCCCACCAAAGACTACTTTTGCGCCTTGTTTGCGGGCATTTTCTATGACGCCTTCAAAACGCTCTCTCTCGTTACTTGTGACCATAGGGCCGATGTCGACTTTCCCAAGACCATTGCCAAGGCGTAAACCTTTTGCTGCCTCGATCAACCTTTCAACAAACTCATCATGAATGTCTTCATGTACATAAATACGTTCTGCGGATGTACATACTTGCCCACAGTTTAGGAAGGATGCAAATAGTGCCCCGCGTACGGCAAATTCCATTGGTGCAGACGGCATAACAATAAGAGGATCGTTACCAGATGCTTCCATAAGGAAAGGTTTAAATTGTTCTGCACAGGCTTTTGCAACCAGTTTACCCGTTTCCACACCACCAGTGAAGGCAACCATGTGGGTTTCTGTACTTTCAACAAGTTGTCGGCCAACATTTCCTGCACCACTAACGCATTGTACGATATTGGTTGGTAAGGCTTCAAAGGCTTCCATGAAATATAGCGTACTTAAAGTGGTTAGTTCTGATGGTTTAATGATGACTGTGTTTCCAGCCGCAATAGCAGCAGCCGCTTCCCAACATAAAAGAACAAGTGGATAGTTAAAGGGCATGACGATAACAACCACACCCATCGGTTCCTTAACCGTATAATGCATTTGACCATCAACGTTGGACCCTAATACGGCACCACAATCGTTCCGCCCGATTTCTGCATAATAATCAAAGGCGCTGGCGGCCCATGTGATTTCGTCAGCGCTTTCTTTGTACGGTTTACCCATTTCACGGGTTAGCATTTCCGCTTGAAGGGGGAGGAGTTCCCGCATTTTTGTTGCAACTTCGTGCATGATATCTGCACGTTCCAGATAATTTGTTTCTTTCCATTTACGTTGCGCTTCATTTGAAGCTGCAATCACATTAGAAACTTCATCACTGGTGCAATCTGAAATCGATCCAAGCACGTCCTCTGTAGCGGGCTCAATGACATTTGCTAACGCACTACCATTGCTTTTCTTATATTCCCCATTTGTGAAATATTTTCCGCTTAAACGTTTGAATTGTTCTTCTGCTGACATTTGGTATCTCCCCAATTTGTTATTATTTCATTCGTTAGTTACTTATTTTATAGCGTATCTTTGATATGAGTTCATTATACATTTAATAATGATGCCACATTTAAATCGAAGGCCTTGATGAAGTCTGGACGATCTGCGACACAATGACCCCAAGGGGATGGGTATATGTCCAAATGAGCATTGGGCATATGACCTACTTCAATGACGCTATCTTCCGGTGGAAAATATAAATCTGTGGCACAGGGCATGACGATTGATTTTGCCGATATGCTTTCTAAGGCTGCTTTGATATTGTTATTATGAATTGCATTTGCGCTAATATTGGCATGTTGCCACGTCCATAACATGGACATTAAGTCATTTGCATCCCACAACAAGGCATCTTCTTCCCAAAGGATCATGACATCTTCAATGCTTTTGCAGTCAAGGTCACGATAATGGCCTTCGCGATAAAAGGTCTGGGAATATCCCCATCCGGCGTAAACCCGCGCAAAGGCCTTTAGACCTTTTTCCGGTTGTTTCTGATAATCGCCATTATTCCACTGACTATCTGCTTGAAGGGCTGCCTTAAGACCTTCTAAGAATACAATGTTATGCGGGGAGGCGATTGCAGATCCACAAAATGGCAATATAGCCCGAACCATGTGAGGGAACTGTGCACCCCATTCGAAAGACTGACAGCCCCCCATGGACCAGCCTGTAACAAGTGCTATTTCTTCTATGGAAAAAACTTCTTTTAGCAAACGGTGCTGGCACGAAATATTGTCATGCATGGTGACGTTGGGAAATCGTGGGCCATCTATGGGAGCAGGACTGTTACTGGGAGAGGAAGATAGGCCATTTCCAAATAGATTGATGGTGACTATGAAATGATGCGTCGGGTCAATAGGGCGGCCTTCCCCGAAATAAATTTCATTGTCCCAATGCTTGCCCATGTAGCAT
>CBFCZA010000283.1:0-4289 GCA_965602285.1 uncultured Curvivirga sp.
AATTGCCTATTCTGACAAAAACGAGCTTAAAGGTCGTTATGTTGACACATCACGTGCAAACTTCGCACAAACACTAGATATTTCTTGTTACAGTTTCACCGCGGTTGCCGCTGCGGCTGAACCGCTAATGACGAATGGTGGCAGCATGATTACGCTAAGCTATTCTGGCGCGGAACGTGTTATGCCTTCTTACAATGTAATGGGTGTTGCTAAGGCTGCGTTGGAAGCCAGTGTGCGTTATCTTGCGACCGACTTAGGAAGTAAAGGCATTCGTGTGAATGCTATTTCTGCTGGACCAATGCGCACCCTTGCAGGGTCTGCGATATCTGGTGCCCGTTTTGTTTATAACTGGCAGGCTGATAATGCGCCGCTTCGTCGCAACATTACGTTGGAAGATGTTGGTGGTGCAGCTATTTATTTGATGTCTGATCTTGGTTCTGGTGTAACCGGTGAAGTTCATCATGTGGATAGTGGTTATCATGTGATTGGAATGGCTGTTCCTCAAGAATAAGTATGATCCATAAACATACTAGACAAGTTAAGGTCGCTTTCACGCTTGACCGAAAGCCGTAAATAAAGCCAAAAAGAGGTCTGCAATATTGTAGGCCTCTTTTGCTATCTGTAGCATTTATAATAATGAAGGAAAAATTACCCATGCATCTTTTAGCAGCAACCCCCGGTGCGGTGGATGATGGATCTGAAGCGATAGATTTAGGGCAAACCCCAGGTGATATTGTCGTTATTACGGCGGCTGATACTGAAGTATCATGCTTTGCAAAAGGGCAAGCAATTCGTTTGGGTGAAGATGAAA
This sequence comes from uncultured Curvivirga sp., assembly GCA_965602285.1. Lineage (GTDB taxonomy): Bacteria > Pseudomonadota > Alphaproteobacteria > UBA8366 > Aestuariispiraceae > Curvivirga. Next base: position 812 of record CBFCZA010000283.1, read on the forward strand.
ATACGCCTTCCTTACGTGTCGCTAACCTTCTTAAGCTTGGGCATAATTATTCGGTTGATTTATATGGCGAAGAAATAATTTCCAATGCGAAACTAGTTGTTGGCAGGTTGCTGGGGGGACGGGGGTATTGGGAATATGGTGTGGAACAAATCACCGCTATTTGTCGCGCCAAAAACATTCCTCTCGCATGGCTTCCCGGTGATGATAATCCTGATGGTGAATTATCGGGGTTATCTTCCCTCGACCAAAAAAGTAGCCATCGCCTTTGGCAGTATTGTGTGCAAGGTGGTGTTGAAAATGCCACCAACTTCTTACGTTTCGCCGCTACACTTGTGGGAAATGAGGCCGACTGGATGGAACCTGCACCCTTGTTGCGTGCTGGTATCTATTGGCCTGAATTAACTCAACCGTCTCTTTCTGATTTACCGTGGAAAAAAGGTCGCCCTGTTGCGGCAATTACATTTTATCGTGCACTTTATCAGGCAGCGAATACACGTGTTTTAGATCAGTTGATTGCATCGTTAGATGTTGCTGGGGTAAATGCCCTTCCGTTATATGCTTCCAGTTTGAAAGATCCCGTTTGTGCGGCTTTGTTAACCGAACTGATGGAAGAGGCCAATACGGGCCTTGTGTTAAACGCAACATCCTTCGCCCTCAGTTCACCGGGGGCAGCGAAAACAGTCACACCATTCGATAGTTTGGATTGTCCTGTCTTTCAGGTTATTTTCTCTGGTGGGAATGAGGAGATTTGGCGCGAAAATACCAATGGATTATCAGCCCGGGATATCGCCATGAATGTGGCCTTACCCGAAGTCGACGGGCGGATTTTAAGCCGCGCTGTTTCGTTTAAAGGATTAGCCCAACGCGATGAAACGATCCAAGCCGACTTGATTGATTATCGACCTGTAAATGATCGTTGTGATTTCGTATCAAGCCTTGCTGCAAAATGGCTCTCTTTGCGAGATACCAGTGCAAAAGATCGAAATGTTGCTTTGATTTTTGCAAACTATCCAAATAGGGATGGCCGTTTGGGTAATGGTGTTGGCCTTGATACCCCAAATGGTGCGCTGGAGGTTTTGAAATCCTTAGAGGCAGAAGGTTATGATTTGTCTATTGCTTTTAAAGATGGAGATGAACTGATCAATCATCTAGCGGATGGGCCTACCAATGCAGGAAATGATGGTCGTGAAATTCGTGAAACCTTACCCTTAATGGCCTATCAAAATTTCTTTAAGATGTTACCAAAGGCGGTACAAACATCAGTGACAGAGCGTTGGGGTAAGCCAGAGAATGATCCGTTTTATCTTAATGACGGTAAACATGCTGGTACCTTTGCCCTTTCCATCTTTAAGCTAGGTAAAATCGCAATTGGGCTTCAACCTGCGCGCGGCTATAACATAAACCCAGTAGAAACATACCACAGCCCTGATTTAGTTCCACCTCATGGTTATATTGCATTTTATGCGTGGTTACGTGAAACTTATAAGGCCCATGCGGTGATTCATATGGGCAAACATGGAAATATGGAATGGTTACCGGGGAAATCACTAGCACTTTCAGAAGATTGTTTTCCTGAAGCTGTATTTGGACCTTTGCCACACCTTTATCCGTTTATTGTCAATGATCCAGGGGAAGGCACACAAGCGAAACGCCGTTCACAAGCTGTGATTATTGATCATTTAACACCGCCATTAACCCGCGCTGAAAGCTATGGTCCCCTCAAAGATTTAGAAGCTTTAGTTGATGAATATTTTGAGGCGGCGGGTATTGATCCGCGTCGTTTAAAAGTATTGAAACGTGATATTTTAGAACTTACCCGCGTTACTGGACTAGATAAGGATGCGGGTATTGAGAAGTCTGATAATGACGATGATGCCTTGGCCCAATTGGACAATTACCTTTGCGAACTAAAGGAAATGCAGATACGTGATGGGCTACATATCTTTGGTAAATCCCCTGAAGGCGATCAACGCACAGATTTATTAGTAGCCCTCGTACGTGTGGCACGAAATAAAGGGGAGGGACGTGATGCTTCTCTTCTACGGGCCTTGGCAAAAGATTTTAAATTCCCCTTGGAATTTGATGCACTTGATTGCGACATGCAACATGATTGGAACGGACCAAAGCCAGCTGAGTTAGCAGATTTAGTTGAAGGCTTGTGGCGTAGTAATGGCGACACGATTGAACGCATGGAAGAATTTAGCCGTTTGCTTGTTATAGGGGAAGTCATCGCCCCGGGAGAGCATAGTAGGTTGGTTTGTGAAGAAATAGAGAGCCATTTACGTCCTATGCTTGAAAGTTGCGGAAACTTTGAAATTAAAGGACTTTTAAAAGGTTTAGCCGGGAGATTTGTAGAGCCCGGCGGAAGTGGTGCCCCTACGCGTGGGCGTCCAGATGTACTACCGACGGGGCGAAATTTCTATTCGGTTGATACTCGAACTGTTCCCACACCAGCGGCTTGGACCTTAGGGTGGAAATCTGCGCAAATGTTGGTGGAACGTTATGCGCAAGATCACGGTAGCTATCCAAAAAGGATGGCATTAAGTGCGTGGGGAACGTCTAACATGCGTACAGGCGGTGATGATATCGCTCAAGCCCTTGCACTAATGGGGGTTCGCCCGACTTGGGATAGTGCTTCACGTCGTGTGACCGGTTTTGAGATCATGCCGCTTGATCTATTAGACCGTCCACGGGTGGATGTTACTTTACGTATTTCGGGGTTCTTCCGTGATGCTTTCCCGGGTTTAATTGATTTGGTCGATAGTGCCGCAAGGGCTGTTGCAAAATTGGAGGAGGCAGAAATTGATAACCCGTTAGCGGCTAATTTGATCAGGGAAAAAATTGAATTATCCGCCAAGGGAATTGATGAAGCCCAAGCAGAAAAACAAGCTGGCGCACGTATTTTCGGATCAAAGCCGGGGGCTTATGGTGCTGGACTTCAAGCTTTAATAGATGAGAAAGGCTGGGAAACTGAAGATGATCTGGCCCGCGCCTATGTGGAATGGGGTGGCTATGCCTATGGTGCCGGTGGCGAAGGGGTTGCTGCACATGCGCAATTCGAACGCCGCCTTTCACAAGTAGAAGCCGTTCTTCATAACCAAGATAATAGAGAGCATGATCTATTAGATTCTGATGATTACTATCAGTTCGAAGGTGGAATGACTGCGGCTGTACGTATGTTGGCGGGGGATCAACCTGCTGTGTATCATAATGATCATTCCCGCCCTGAAAGCCCAAAAATTCGTACCTTACAAGACGAAATAGGTCGCGTTGTTCGTGCCCGTGTTGTGAATCCTAAATGGATCGCAGGGGTTATGCGTCATGGCTATAAAGGCGCATTTGAGATGGCCGCAACGGTCGATTATATGTTTGCCTTCGCCGCCACAGCAAAATGTGTTGAGGCCCATCATTTTGATGCGGTTGTTGATGAATATCTAAAAGACGAACTCGACGGGCGTATTAAAGCTTTGCTCAAACG
>CBFCZA010000284.1:0-4261 GCA_965602285.1 uncultured Curvivirga sp.
AAAGCTACTTTTTTAATGGTTTTTTGTATGTAAATTAATATAAAATTTTATATAAAAAACCTTCTATTTCCACGATAAATTTTGCCAGAAAAGAAGATTCGAAAACCTTCTAAAAAAATGTGAGATATATATAAAGAATTAACTTCTCTTTAAATCTAGTATCGATCTGAAGGTGTCGCTATGTATCAAATAGCAAAAGAATATATAAAATCAAAACTAGCATTACTTAAGAAACCATGTGTTAATTTTAGTAAGAACCAATCTGGTTCTGTCTTAATAATGGTAGCTGTTGCTATCATCCCATTGGTGACAGTCGTTGCCATTGGCGTTGATGTATCACGTGCCTATATTGTAAAATCTAGATTATCCTCAGCTTTAGATGCTGCAAGCTTGGCTGGGGGGCGGGCCTTTTACCTTCCCCATCGTGATGGCGATATTCATATGTTATTTGATGCAAACTTCCCAAGTGGCTATTTAAACGCATCTTTAAGCAACCTTGTTATCAATGTAGATGAAGTTAACGAGACGATTTCTCTAGAACGCTCAGCGACAATCGACACCACATTCATGCGCTTAATTGGAATAAATGATATTACAGTAGCGTCTGAAGCGGAAATTCATCGAAGGAAAACAGCTCTTGATTTGGTTTTAGCAATAGATATGTCTGGCTCTATGACTAATTCAGCAAGTGGTGGAGGTACTCGTATTCAAGCAGCCCGCGCTGCGGCACATGTTCTTATTGACACACTTTTTGGAAATGATGCGACAAAAGAATATCTAACCATGGGATTGGTACCATGGAATAGTAAAGTGAATGTAATGTTAGAAGGTGTTAACTATGATCATGACCTTATTACGGATCAACCCGTAAATGTATTTACCAACCCTATCACTGGCAGTACACAGTCTTTAATTTATAAATCCAACAACTCCCCCGTTCCATTATTAAATCCACCACATGAAAATTGGAAAGGCTGTGTTTATAGTAGATTTATAGATGATAGCGATCCTACATCTGATGCAGATATATATGATGGCCCCTTAAACCTAACTTCCGCTGACTGGCAAGCATGGGAACCGATAGGCCCAGAAGGAGAACCTGTATCCTCTGGTACTTGCAGCAGTAGTTTAAACGGAAATGAATGCACACCATGCCTAGCACATAGCATAACACCGTTAATCAATGAAAAAGCAACAATAGAAAATGCTATCGATGACCTTCTTAACCCAAGGGGCTCTACAAACATCGCTGCGGGGCTTGGTTGGGCTTGGCGGGTCCTTACCCCACAATCACCCTTCACAGAAGCCTTACTTGATCCTGAGGTAGAAAGAACGCGTGCTATTGTTATACTTACTGATGGCGCACAAGTAGGCGGTAACGGTGATGCCTATAAAGGTGCTATGGGAATAGGATCAAGTGCGCGTCCAAACTTAGATGCTCGACTACGTTTACTATCCACTGAAGTCAAATCATCCGGTGTGGTGATTTATACAATTCAATTTGCTTATGAAAATAGTGAATTGCAATCATTGATGAAGGATGTAGCAAGCGGCCCAGATAGCCCTTACTATCATTTTGCACCTGATAGAGACAGTTTAGAAACTATTTTTCTAGAGGTTGCCAATCATGTATCGGAATTGCGCCTATCAAGATAATAAAACCTTCAAAAACTTTAGATTTATTTTGATGTGACTGTATGTTGTGCGCCATAACGTGGACGATAAATTGCATCCTTATACAATGTAATGTCGGGAATAAGGTCACTTAAGAAGGTGGCTGTAAAATCATGGGCGACCTCAGCCGTAATTATCCCTTCGCCACTTCGCATTATAAAATCCGCTGGCATATTAGCCACTTCACCAGTTACACCATAATGGCTACCAGTAGATGGCGTATTAGAAGTACCATAGCTACGTTGCCAAATTACTTTGGGTGCCGCAGATCCAGATTTAATGATAGATGACAAAATCACAGTGGTATTTGCATCAATTGAAAAAGGGCGCATTACTTCTTCTGTAATTTCGAAAATATCTGAAATTGCACTTTCTGAAATTGTTTCTTCACGCGCTGTTAAGTCAGCAATTGTTGTACTTGCTCTTTCAAGTTTTTGATTGAGCAGAATGTATCGTGTTACCTCTACACCAGAGAGCATTAAGGAAATCAAGAAAGGCAGGGCAATAGCAAGCTCAACAGAGGCAATGCCTTTTTCTTGACACAAAAACGTTGAAGTAAAGAAATTTTCAAACCGTTTTGAAGTGATTTTTTTCATTTTACTAAATCCCATGGCTCATTCCTAACAGCCACTGAGGCAGATAAGGGCAATTGCCCCGCCTCGCCTATATGATTAGTCATGTAACCGGAAATGATAGGCCAATCGTAACGAATACGATATAAAACAACCTCGCCCGCATTCCCTGCGCCAGCAACACCAATATCTGCATCCCACGAACCATTACCGTTTTCATCTGTAAAAGTTTCTCCAAGGTCATATTGTGCATTTCCATCGCCATCTAAATAAGCTTCACCTTCGCCAATCCGGCCAAAGTTAGGGTAATGCAAAACATCAATTTGGGCTGTATCCATATCAACAAGACCAACAGTACGCTTTGATATCATAGTTCTAATTGTCGTTAGTCGATCTTCACCAACCACTTCTTGGCCCGTAATACCATATCGGGAAGCATCGCGTAGCGCTCCCTCCATCAGGCTTTGCGTGAACATAATCAAGCCAACTTCAATAGTACCAAACATCATCAGCAACATGATTGGTAAAACCAAAGCAAACTCTACAGAGAAGATTCCTTTTTCCTCAGTATTAAATTGGTGAAATTTGATTTTAAAGAAACGATACATGAGAGGTTATGACTTTTGCTGTTATAAACAATTATATTTACCAGCCAAGAAGGTCTTAGACGAATCTTCGTTTCTCTTGAAAAAAACTTAGAATAAAATATAAAATTTTATCTAATATTGAATAATGAAATCCAAAACAAAAAACGGGACACCTTAAAAAAGATGTCCCGTCTAAATGGTCGGAGCACGAGGATTCGAACCTCGGACCCCCTGTTCCCAAAACAGGTGCGCTACCAGGCTGCGCCATACTCCGTCATTTGGAAGCGAGTATTTCTACTCTCTTGAGGCGTTATAAATACTAAGATTCAGGCTGTGTCAACGAACATTTTGAAAGTTTTATCAAGTTTTGTAAAAAAAAATTAAAATAGAAGATTTATGTCTAAAAATAGAAGTTTTTTGAAATATTCCTATGATGATATTTAAAAAATCTGCTAATGTGATCTATTATAAATTTATGTACATTATGACAAACAATATAACAAAAGAATCAAATATTCATACCAATGAAAAAAAATATAAAAAAAATGAATTTCAGCCGCTTGATAAATACAATTCCTTTAATGGTTGGTATTGCATTGATTTGTCTATTAATTGTGGTTTGGGGTGTAATAAGAGCAGAACAAGATCGACAAATAAAGCAAGATGTTCATACGCACCTAATACTTTTCTCTAAACAAATAAATGATCATTTTGAAAATCGTTTTGCGATTTCTAATTTATTGAAAGATAAATGGGAAGATGGGCAAATTAATAACGAAGAAAGTTTCCAAAAAGAAGTTAATGGAATTTTAAAAATTTTTCCTGATTTACAAGCCATAAATTGGATTTCTAATGAACGCATAATTAAGTGGGTGTACCCGTTAAAAGGTAATGAAGCGGCGCTACGTTTAGATCTTAACAGTTTATATATTCCTAATTCTATTATTAATGAGGCAATCGCTACTAACAATATTGCAACAAGCCCCCCCCTTACACTGGCACAAAAAGGCGTTGCTGTAGTAGCTTACCTTCCTTTGTCTTTTAATGGTATGCCTCAAGGGTTGTTAAATATTGTGTTTAAAACAAACCCTGCCATAAATACTGCTATTCATGATAATATTAAAGATCGATTTATTTTAAATATTTACGATGATGATAAAAATGTAATTCCTTTCAAAGAAAATTCTATTGGCGAAGATTTTATTGAAAAACTGAGTGTAAACATAGGTTCTAGAAGTTGGACAATTGAAATTTCACCTACTAAAATTGAATTGCAAAACCAAAGTAATTTTCTTGACGAGCTTGTGTTAATCATTGGCGGTATTGTTATAGTCACCTTATCGTTCCTACTTCGGACATTAATGATTCGTCAAAATAAAATAATTGATAGTGAATCAAGGTTTAAAGATTTAGCAAACCATAATTCAG
>CBFCZA010000285.1:0-4252 GCA_965602285.1 uncultured Curvivirga sp.
TACTGATTATATTATTTAATACACGATAAATATGATCTTTATCTGCTTGGATGATTTGGTTTTGGTCTATTTCAGATAAAATCCTTGTGCCATTATCGACACCTTGGGTAACTTCATTGACTACGTGCGATAAATTAAAATCGCTGATGTTAATAGGTGGTGTTTCTTGTCCTACGTAATTTAGGGTTTGGGAGCATAAATTAGCAGCGCGATCGATGGCACCGACAAGGGTTGGGGCAATTTTTCTAACTTCTGCAGGATCGTCCGAAGTTTCCAAACGATCGGAAACCACAAGGGCGGTTGATAAAATCCCACGTAAATCATGATTAATCTTTGCGACTGCAGTTCCAAGGGCGGCAAGATGTTCTTTTTGTTTGAGCATGCTGTGAAGGTGGCGTTGAAGGCCGGCAAGTTCTTCTTGGGCGCGTCCTACTTCGTCTTTTCGTTTACTTGGTTGAATGATACGGCTTTCATCTTCTGGATCTTCGGAAAAACGAACCATATTGGAGGTTAGGCGTTTCATTGGGCGGACCAAAAACCATTGAAGGGAAATAAAGACCAACATGGCAGTGACGATAGAAATGACGATAGACAAAAGAAGGATTCGCCATGCAAACCCAACCATGGATTCACAGAGCTCTATTTCATTCAAAATGAGATCTATTTCTGACTTTTGGTCTTTTGGCGAATAGGCGATGATTCTAATGATCCGGTTTTCGCTTCTAAACAAGGTAGAGAAAGAATCAAAAATAAGCTCCATAGCCATGGGATTACGAAGATCGAAAGATTCATCAATCTTTGGCGGCATATCGTTTATAAGGGCCTGACGCATGCCAATACGTTTTACTGCGATGCTTCGTGCGCCTACATGATCTAATAATTCCATCTCCATAACCTTAGAAACCATGCCGTCTGGTGCTGCATCTAGGGTTAAGATGGCAAGGTGGGCTGCATTTAGCTTCTCGTTGAACCAGTTTTGTCGAAAATTGGCGATAGAAGGGGCAAAAATAAGCAATTCTACCAACATGATAAAACAGATGGTGAGTATTAAAAGCCGTGCAGAAAGGCTGTGCCAGCCACCGGTCGAAATTTTTGATAAAGACTTGTTTATAGACATAACCATTTTCAATAAATTGTTTTATATGAGTAGAATAGAGTATTTTTCTATGAGGGGAAACGTCTTAATTTTTCACTTTTTTGAACTTGCCAATGACAACAGGCAATAAGGCTAATATGGATAAGCCAAATAGAGCGCCTAAAATTTCAGGTGTAACAACGGAAGAAAGGCTAAATACTTCACCAGATTCAAAAATCGCGCCTAACCCCGCCCCGAAATAGGTAAAAACCAATGCACCGGGAATGATTCCAATGAATGTACTTATGACATAGTTTCGTAAGCTAACGCCAAGAAATGCCGGAACTAAATTCACGACAAAGAATGGAAAGGCAGGGACCAACCGTAAGAATAGCAAATAACTGAGTTCGTTCTTTTTGAACCCTGCTTCTAATTTAGACAGCCAAGGTCCTGCTTTATCACGCAAACTATCGCCAATGGATGATTTTGCCGCAAGGAATAGGCCTGTTGCCCCAAGTGTTGCGGCAATGAGAACCATAATTGTGGCTTGTATGGGGCCAAAAAGAAAACCACCTGCGACTGACATTAATGTACCGCCGGGAAGAGAGAATAAAACGACGATGATATAAAGCAGCATGAAAAGCAATGGCATCAAAAGGGGAGACGCTTGAACAAGATCACTTAACAATTGATGATTATTGCGTAAAGAATCTTCACTAATATATCGATGTGCACCTGATATAAAAAAGGCTGAAATGCCAATAATAAGAAGCAGTAATGGTGTTAATTTCTTAATGTTCATAGATTTCACAGCAATTGAAGTCCTAGTTCTAGCGTTAAATTCGTCATATATTATCGGAATATGGCGTGTTTCACTTGAAATGACCAGACACACTATAGTAAACCGTTCGTGAAGAGCATGTTATATGGGTGCTACTGAGGGGCAAGGCTTGAACTTGGTAAGGATGAAATTCTCATTTTTACGTCAATTTTGGCCTTGTTAACGGAATAAATGAAAGAATTGAGCTTTTTACGCTTATTTGGCCTCAGTTGGCATTGACTTCCTCTCATTTCAGCCCTATACAGCGCGTTCGAAATTTTGGGTTCCGCCTAAAATATCTGTTGGGCTGCAAAGTTCAATTTTTAATCATAAAATTGATTTTAACAAATGAATTTAGATTAGAAAGTAACAGTTTTTTAGACGGGCATTGTTAGTGGTCTTTAAATTAGGAGAAAGACAGTGAAACGCACATTCCAACCAAGTAACTTGGTACGTAAGCGTCGTCATGGTTTCCGTGCACGCAAAGCAACTGTTGGTGGTCGTAACGTCTTGGCATCACGTCGTGCCAAAGGTCGTAAGCGTCTATCCGCTTAAGTCAGATGCCTCATACCGTCGAAGTATTAAAACGGCGGTCAGAGTTTCTGCGCGTGGCCAGTGCTAAGCGAAGTTTTGCGACTCCGGGGCTTGTGCTTCAAGTGTGTAAGACTCCAAAAGGCGCAGTGGATGCACCCCACGCGACACTCAGGATCGGGTTTACTGCTAGCAAAAAAGTTGGCAATGCAGTAACCCGGAACCGAGCACGCAGGCGGCTAAGAAATGTTGTGGCAGAAATGTTGCCAACAAAAGCTGTTGCAGGATATGATTATGTAGTGATTGCACGTTTTGCATCCCCTATGCGACCTTATCCAAATTTATTGCGTGATATGAAAAAAGCCTTGAAGCGACTTTCCCTTTGGAACCAAAATTCCGAAAATAATATTGGGAAAACCATCGCCGTAGAGGCTGAAAAAAAGCAAGATGACTAGGCGAAGTGGCGAATCAATCTGATGAGGCCAATGGCTTTTTTCATCCAACTGATAAAAATCTTCCTAAAATCATCAAAAATTTAAATTTTGACTCGTAAATCACGGGATCAATCTATATCTGTTGTTCTGTAATTTAAAACAGACGCGGTTTTATGAGTTTATAGGGCTGCGATCTTCAATCTGGTTTCAACTTGGGGTTCCCATGGAAAACAAAAATTTGGTTCTTGCTGTCGTTCTCTCTTTAGCAATTTTGCTAGGCTGGAATTACTACGAACAAACTCAGCTTGCTGAAATGGCTGCAAATGCACCGGTTTCGACTGAGATGGATGCAAATGGCGCACCCGTTCCTGCCGCACCTGCTATGACAAACTCTGGAACAGCAGAGATGCCAGTACCAGCGGGCGAAGAAATCACAATGGCAGGTCTTATGTCAGAACGTCCGCGTACTGAGATTTTAGCTGAAAGCCCTCGTTTAATGATCAGTACGGATCGTTTGCAAGGTTCCATTAATTTGAAAGGGGCACGGATCGATGATCTTACTCTTTCTGATTATCGCGAAGAACTAGCAGACGACAGTGCAAATATTGTTTTGTTTGAACCAACAGGTTCGAAAAATGCATATTATGCAGAATTCGGCTGGTGGGTAGAAAAAGGTTTTAAAGCCCCTAATAAAGATAGCATCTGGAGTGCCAATGCATCTTCTTTGGGCATTGACCAACCTGTGACATTGAGTTGGAATAACGGTGAAGGCATTACCTTCCAACAAGTTGTGACCTTGGATAAAGATTATTTGTTCACTGTGACACAGAGAGTTATCAATACCTCTGCAAAAGATCTATCTGTTGCCTCTTATGGTATTCTTTTACGAAATAATACGCCGGAAACTACAGATTTCTATATTCTTCATGAAGGCATGTCAGGTGTCTTTAATGAAACATTAGAAGAAGTTACTTATTCTGATCTGCAAGAAGAGAAACAAGTACAGAAGGTTTCTACTGGCGGCTGGATGGGTATTACAGATAAATACTGGATGGCGGCTTTGATCCCAGATCAAATGCAAGAAGTGAATGCACGTTTTAAAGCATCTCCTGGTCAAGGTGATTATCGTTACCAAACAGATTTCTTAAATGGGCAATCTCGCGTTGCTTCTGGTGCAACTGTGGAAATGACATCACGTCTTTTTGCAGGGGCAAAACAAACAAGTTTGTTTGATCAATATGGTGAAGAGTTTGGTATTGCGAATTTTGATCTCGCAATTGATTTTGGTATGTTCTATTTCTTAACCAAACCAATTTTCTATGCAATCCATTGGCTTTATGGAATTTTGGGTAACTTTGGTTTAGCTATTTTGGCACTGACCTTAGGTATTAA
>CBFCZA010000286.1:0-4242 GCA_965602285.1 uncultured Curvivirga sp.
AATTGGGGAAAGAATACCATGATTAAGCCTGAAGAGCTCATAATTGATCCAAATAAAAGCCTTGGTTTTAATGCCAGAATGACACACCGTGCGTTCACTCGTGCATTACAAACACGATTGACTAAACATGGAATTCCCATTGGTCAGTGGTATTATTTAAGAGTATTGTGGAGCGAGGACGGACTAACCCAAAAGAACCTAAGTGATCAACTTGGTATTATGGGCCCAACAACTGTCGTTGCATTGCGTGCAATGGAACGTGATGGTCTGATAAGACGCGTACGTAATGATACAGACCGCAGAAAAATAAACATATTCCTTACGGAAAAAGGTCGTCAACTTGAATTAAACCTATCACCTTATGTTGATGATATAAATTCATTGGCCTCAGGTGAAATTTCCTCTGAGGATTTAGAAGCCTACAAACGTGTAAGTGAAAAAATTCGATTAAACTTAGAAAAAATGAATTTAGCTGCTTAACAACTTACCGTTACTTATTTTTTCAAAAGCATGCCCTCTCGTGACGGAAGGCATGCTTTTTTTAAAATTATATGTAAAATAGGCTAAATTTAATCCAGCTTTACAATAAGCCAAATCCATAGATTGCGCTTATTCCAAGTGTATAGGCCGCAAGAAGAATAACATTAATTCGACTGCCAGATAGTTTCGGCGTTTTGATCTGTGATACATTCAAAGCTGCAAGACTTACACCACTAACATAAAGAAATATGGCGAAATTTCCGTTACTAAATAAGCCTTCAAATAAAAATATAAAAACAATAATTATGTTGTTATTATCAAGCGCTAGCCCTGTGTATTTTGTACCGCCAGCGAGACCAAATGTACTAAAATAACTTAACCTTATGGCACTGGCAGCAAGCATTATAAATGCACCAATGAGGTATATGGCTTCGAATTTTCCATAACTTAAAAGTAAAATGGCAGGTGTAACACCATAACTCACAATATCTATAAGCACATCAAGCTGCCCACCAAACTTTCGATCGTCTCCTGTTCGCCCTTTCATTTTGCGAGCGATAAGACCATCAGCCCAATCAAAAGCGACAGCCCAGATCATTCCAATCATGGCTGCGCTATATACACCTAAAATACTGAAATAAATAGCTAGCACAGTGCAAGCGAGCCCTGAAAGGGAACAAATATTTGGAAGGTCTTTGACGAAAGAAAGGATAGTCTTGGGTTTCGCCTCTCGATCTATCGTGTTTTCTATTGTCATTTTTAATCCTATAAGTTATACGTATGGTGCATCTTGCTGCGTTCAGCAAGATATCAAATAATATTTTGATTATCTTAATATGCCCAATTGGGCTGGAACTAGATTCCAGAGATATTTAATTTTTACTCATTTAAAAAATAAATTGTGTCGCAATTTTCTATGAATTGTGAAGAAGTTAATAATTGCGTGTCGTGCTTTTGCGGCTGGCATTCTTTGGATATAGGATTAAATTATGATTGTCTATACTGTTGGTACTTTTGATCTGTTGCATGTTGGCCATCTTGCATTATTAGAATATTGCAAAACACTAGGTGATACTATTGCAGTTGGTGTTGCTTCTGATGAAGTTGTAAACAGCTACAAGCCTAACGTTCCTGTCATCCCCCTAGATCAGCGGATGGAAATGCTACTGGCATTAGAGTGTGTAGATATAGTAAGGCCTTATCATGAACTTGAATATGTATCAGGTTGCAAAGAATTAAATGTAGATATTTTTGTGGTCGGCGAGGATTGGGGGCGCAAGGCCCACAACTTAGATGTGGAAAAATATTTAAGGTTTACAGATAAAGAGATTGTCCAAGTTCGTTATAACCCAAGAACTTCTTCAACAAAAGTAAAGCAAACCGTAATCAATCAAACTCCTAAGTTTCACAACTTGAAGACCCTAAAAGAACCAATATTACTGGCCCCTGAAGCATTAAGCCCAGCGATCAATTGCCCTTCAACTATATAAATAATAGTGACAGCAAAACTTCGACAATTGATTATCCTTATGTAAAAATCATTCATTCTACATTCCTTATTTCAACCACTTTAGGCTAAGTTAAAGTCTAATAAAAAATAAAAAAATATGCACAAAGCTTCATTCCTAATTATACATTTCAAACACATCTCCTCTAAAAGAGACACCTCAGCATTGAATTTTAACAATTAAGTCTTGAAAATCTCCCGATTTTAGACCATTAAACTGCCAAATCCCCCAATAATGAATTGAGGTCACTTTTGTTTTGCATATGTTAATGATCAAACGAAGTGACAGGCAAGTCTATCTATTTACAATTATGAGATATGATTCACACCAAGGAGAGATACATTGATCCCACGTTATTCACGTAAAGAAATGGTTGATATTTGGGAACCATCCAACAAATTCCGTATTTGGTTTGAAATTGAAGCGCACGCATGTGATGCACAAGCAAACCTTGGTGTTATTCCACAAGAAGCAGCCAAAGCTGTTTGGGAAGGTGGTAACAAGCCTTATACACAAGAACGTATTGATCGTATCGATTCTATTGAAGCAGAAACAAAGCATGATGTTATTGCCTTTTTAACAGAGCTTTCTGAAAATATTGGCGATCAAGCGCGCTTTGTTCACCAAGGAATGACATCTTCTGATGTTTTGGATACATGTTTAAATGTTCAACTTACCCAAGCGGCTGATTTATTAATTGCGGATATGGACAAACTCCTTATCGCCCTTAAAGAACGTGCGGAAGAACATAAATACACAGTAACCATTGGGCGTAGTCATGGTATCCATGCTGAGCCACTTACATTTGGTTTAAAACTTGCAAAACATTATGCAGAATTCGCACGCGGTCTAGATCGTTTGAAATATGCCCGTGCCGAAATCGCAACCTGTGCTATTTCTGGTGCGGTTGGTACATTTGCGAATATCAACCCAGCAGTTGAAGAACATGTAGCCGCGAAACTTGGTCTTGAAGTAGAACCCGTTTCAACACAGGTTATCCCACGTGATCGCCATGCAATGTTCTTTGCGACATTAGGTGTTATTGCCAGTTCTGTTGAAAATATCTCTATTGAAATTCGCCATCTTCAACGTACGGAATTACGTGAAGCTGAAGAGTTTTTCTCTAAAGGTCAAAAAGGGTCAAGTGCAATGCCGCACAAACGTAACCCTGTATTGACTGAAAACCTAACAGGTCTTGCACGTATTGTTCGTTCTGCAGTTATTCCAGCAATGGAAAATGTTGCCCTATGGCATGAACGTGATATTTCACATTCGTCAGTAGAACGCATGATTGGCCCTGATTCGACCATTACACTAGATTTTGCTTTGGCAAGATTAACGAATGTTGTTAATAATTTAGTTGTCTATGGCGAAAACATGCAAGCAAACTTAGATCAACTTGGTGGCTTACATAACTCTCAACGTGTGCTATTACAATTAACACAAGCTGGTGTTAGCCGTGAAGATGCTTATCGCCTTGTGCAAAAGAACGCTATGGATAGTTGGAAGTCTGGAAATTCATTCCAGGAATTGTTAAAGCAAGACGAAGAGGTTAATGTTAAATTGTCTAACGAGACAATCGACAACTTATTCGATATGGAGTACCACACAAAGCATGTGGACACGATTTTTAAACGGGTTTTTAAAGCCTGATATAAATAGTCACCTTGCAAAGGCCATTGCCTCTGCAAAAGGTAAACTATTCTTGAACATCACATCCGGCATGAAGTGGAAAAAACCGCTTCATGCCGGCATTGTGTCGGCAGGTATTATTGCAGTCCTTAGCTATGGAATACCAGCAGTTTATGCCCAAAATGGTGTAGATAGAGAATCCGCAAACCAAAAGTTTGCCCAAGATGCCTTTATACAACTACGCTTCACGGCTCTTTCATTAGATACTTTGGATGAAGTAGGCCAAGCATTAGAAGGTTTAGTGCGTGCCTTACTCGCCAAAGGTGATCAAAAAAGTGCTTTTGAAGAAGCCTTGCGCATAGAAGATCCGCTTTGGAAAGCTAGGGCAAATATTTCTATTTCTAAATATCACCGTATTCATAAAAACATTCCAGAAGCACGCAAATCTTTATCACTGGCATTTGAGCAAACTAAAAACAACGACACTTCTGATCGTAAAGAATTTTCACAGCATATCTATAATTTATTATCCAGTGAATATGCCCGCTTAGGCGATCTAAAAAATTCGGTTAGTACAACAGGTTATATTGAAAATACGATTCAACGTATGACGACTTTACAA
>CBFCZA010000287.1:0-4235 GCA_965602285.1 uncultured Curvivirga sp.
GCCCATCGATATTGGTTGGCCCCCGCAGTGGAGCGTGCGCCAAATGGGGAAAGCTTTGTTGATCTTATGGCCCGTGTTGGTCCGGCGATTACCAAATTAACGGCTGCCCATGAAGGAAAAGACATCATCGCCGTTACCCATGGGGGGACTATTCGTTCAGCCCTTGGTCAAGCCACAGGGTGCGGTCCTGAATCTGCACTGGCCTATAGTGTGGAAAATGTGTCCGTTACCCGCCTTGATCACATCCAAGGGGAAGACACGACCCATTGGCGTTTAGGGTTCATCAATTGGTTGCCCCGCCGTACACAAGGGGACATTTAACCATGTCTGTTGAATTTGTATTAGGGGGCGCGCGTTCCGGTAAAACAGCCTATGCCTTGGAAATTGCCAAAGAAATGTCGGCGGAAAAAGATTTGCAAAAGATCTATATCGCCACAGCGCAGATTTTCGATCCTGAAATGCAAGATCGTGTAAGACGTCATCAAGAAGAACGCGACGAAACTTGGGCAACATTAGAAGCCCCCCTAGAGCTATCAACCATCATCCGCCTCCACGCCCAACCAGATCGGGTTTTATTGGTGGATTGTCTGACATTATGGTTAAGTAATCATCTATTGGCGGAACATGATTTAGAAGAAAAACGCAACGATTTAATAGACGCCATCACAGAAGCTAAAGGCCCATTGGTCTTTGTTTCCAACGAGGTGGGCCTTTCCATTGTGCCGGATAATAAAATGGGGCGTCAGTTCCGTGATGAATCTGGCTGGATGAACCAACAAGTGGCAAAGGCAGCAGATAAAGTGACTTTCATTGCGGCGGGTTTACCCCTGATTATGAAAGATGGGATCATGAAAGGCGCTTGATTGCCGAACCCCTACTCTATAAATGTAAAAGAAAATAAAGATAATAAAGAATATTTGGATTTAAGGATAAAATAAAATGGCTCAAAAAATTCCAGCAACCGTGATCACTGGCTTCCTTGGTGCGGGTAAAACCAGCCTCATTCGTCATATGGTGGAAAATGCAGGTGGCAAGAAACTGGCCTTCCTCATCAATGAATTTGGGGATTTAGGCATCGATCGTGAAATGCTTTTGGGTTGTGGTATCGAAGGTTGTCAGGATGAAGACATCGTAGAACTTGCTAATGGCTGCATCTGTTGCACCGTGGCGGATGATTTCTTACCTGCCATGGAAAAACTTTTGGACCGTGATGATAAGCCGGACCATATTTTAATTGAAACATCGGGCCTTGCCCTGCCAAAACCATTGGTAAAAGCATTCAACTGGCCTGAAATCCGCGCGCAAGTCACTGTCGATGGTGTGATCACTGTTGTAGATTCAAAGGCCGTTCACGAAGGCCGTTTTGCCGATGATGAAGACGCGGTTCAAGCCCAACGGGAAGAAGATGAAAATCTAGACCATGACAATCCGTTGGAAGAAGTCTTTGAAGACCAGCTTCTTTGTGCGGATATGGTGGTGTTGAACAAGGCCGATTTGATGGATGCGGCTGAAATGTCCAACATTGAAGCACAGCTCAAAAAAACCCTGCGCGATGGTGTACGGTTCGTGCATTCCAGTGGCGCAAAAGTGGACCCGACCATTTTGTTGGGTATGAACAGTGCCGCAGAAGATGATCTGGATGCCAGAAAATCTCACCATGATGATCATGATGACCATGAACATGACGATTTTGACAGCTTCACCGTTGATTTACCGGATGTAGACGATGCAGACGCCTTTGAAGCTAAAATAATAGAGATCGTAAAAGAACATGATGTGTTGCGTGTCAAAGGTTTCTTAAACCGCCCCGGCATCGACCGCCGCGAAGTGATCCAAGGCGTTGGCCCCCGTTTCAACCGCTATTTTGACCGCGCATGGAAAGACAGCGAAACCCGCATCACCCAACTTGTCGTCATCGGACAACATGGTCTGGACCGCACAGTGATAGAGGCCGCTTTACGGGCTTAAATCTATCCACCAGAAAATTTAAAGGGGCTTTTATGTAACGGTAAAGGCCCCTTTTTCTATTTGATCCTAAATCGATTACGAAGCCCAAGACCGATCAAGAAAAGCAAGATAAGGGACAGGGCGCTTTGTCCATAAGTGGTAAGGATAATATCCATATCAACGAAATCTAAGCAGGCTGTAGAACTATTAAGTTTTTCTAATTTGATTTTATCTATGAATAAATCACAAATGGCTTTGGTTTGTGCTGTTTTTGCGAAAGGTAAAAAACCAAAACTATTACTCAGTGAAAATGTAAATCCAGACAATAAACCGGATAGACTGAATAGATTTGGTATGCGTGCATAAATTACTGAAAATGATGCTATGGTGAGCATCAACCATATGCTTGGTCAAAAAACACTACGTCCATAATCGCTTACCTTATCATATAAAAAATCCAAGATGGACGCCAGAAAGGGGCGATTTTTCTGCCATCTTTTGGCCCGCATTTCTTCCCCAAAGAAATAGAGGGCTTGTTCATGATCCTTATTATCTTCGGCAATTTCTTTTAACCGCCCTAACCGCCCTGCATCCTCTGGATCTTTTGCCACTTTATATTTCCAAAATTTTTTTTCCTTGCTTCAAAAACTAATTTGCATTTGAGATCATGGCTGGTGACTTGATGGCTTAACTTTGTGTTTAACAGATTAGGTATACAATTCATTTGCCCTTTTGGCAGTGCTAAAACATCTTCAAAGCTAGCATATTGAAAAGATAGTTTATTAAGGAAATTAAGGTTCATCGTATTGTCTATGATGACACTGCCGTCGAATTTTGCAGATGAAAAATCCATTTTTACAGGCCCTATTAAGTCATTATTTGTAAAAATAACAGGACCGTTCATTATTGAAAATTGAAAATCGACATTTCCATTACCAAATTTTGCACCATGAAAATCAGTATTACCTTCACAAAAATTTGTTTTATAAAAATCGACATTTCCATTGCCAAATTCCGTAAAGTTAAAATAAATATTACCTACTCCGAATTCACTATAGTCGAAATAAATACTGCCTTCACAAAATTTAGATTGAATAAAGTAAACATCACCATTTCCAAATTTTACTTCAGAAAAATCAACTTCGCCTTCTCCAAAATTCGTATTGGAAAAATCAACCCCTCCTTCCCCAAACTGAGAACCAGAGAACGAGATATTGCCATTACCAAATTCTGCAAAAGAAAAGCATATTTTGCCATGACCAAAGTGCGTATGAGTGAAGTTGACGTCACCTTCACCAAATTTTACTTTTTTAAAGCTGGTAGCCCCATTTGGAAAATGAAAATGACTAAAATCTATATGATCTGCAATGTCACCTCTAATATTAGTGAAATCTACATCAGAAAAATCAACATTTGCCTTGGGATTTTTGGCAACCCATTCATTCCAAGGATGGCTGCCATCTGTAGCCTTGCTGGTTTCTAGCCAAAGAGCGATGGCGTCAGTCGTTTCTAAGGTGGTAACGCTTGGGGAATCTTCTGGTTCTTCTGACATAAAACTCACATTCGTAGGATTGGGTAACACCAGTATAAGGTGATTACCCCGAAAGTGAAGCACGAAAAAGTAAGGGTGAAGATTTAAGCCTTATTACGTTTCAACATCGCTTTCACATCAGAAAGGCGGGCTGCGCCGGTGAGGTGGACGAGTAGGGCATAGATCACGCCGCCGGCGAGGATCAGGCAGATCAGGGCGGCGAGGCGAATTGCGAAGCCTTCTTCTGCCATGATCGGGTTGGTGAATTGGGTTAAGGCCCAAAGGCCCGCGCCCATGATGGAAACGGACAGGGCGATTTTCCAAAGCGCACGGATCAATCGAGTATCTAAGGTCAGATGTCCGCGTCTATGAAGGATCAGGGCAAGGAAGGCCACATTGACCCAACTTGAGATGGCAGTGGCAAGGGCGATGCCCACATGTTGGAAAACCTGCATGAGGAGGAAGGCCAGCGCGATGTTCAGCGCCACATTAAACATGGCGATTTTCACAG
The DNA here is from genome assembly GCA_965602285.1 of uncultured Curvivirga sp. Classification (GTDB taxonomy): domain Bacteria; phylum Pseudomonadota; class Alphaproteobacteria; order UBA8366; family Aestuariispiraceae; genus Curvivirga. The sequence continues at coordinate 3,990 of CBFCZA010000287.1, forward strand.
GGGTTTTCGTATCTTCACGGGCAAAGAAACCGGGGCTTAGGGCCTTGATCAACACGTAAGCTGGTAACCCAATGGCATAGGCTTGCAAGGCGTTGGCGGTGGCAATGGCTGTTTCCGCCGTGAAAGCACCACGTTCAAACAATACGGTAACGATAGGCCATGGAATGACGGCGAGGGCGACAGCGGCAGGCACGGTCAGCAGCAAAGAGATCTCTAAGGCGCGATTGAGGCTGTTCAGGGCCTTAT
>CBFCZA010000288.1:0-4220 GCA_965602285.1 uncultured Curvivirga sp.
ACTGAATAACATTTTCAACTTTGCCTTTGCTCTCAGGGTCTGATTTACGGCAAAAGTAGAGTTCATACTTTCTTGTTTTGGTGTATTGTCCGAACTTTGATGTAAGAATAATCTCTCCCAGGTTTTCATCTACTACCATTATCCTGTCCAGGTCATAAACAATCATCATGGGAATACCACCGAAAAATCCGAATGCTTTTTCATGGGCAGCGATAACTGTTTCTGAAGTAAATGGCCTGTCAGTAAACAAGGTGAACTTCATGCGGCTGCGGGAAAGAACCATGGCAAAGAAAAATACCTTTTTACGCTTACCATTCTGCATACGCATATTATATACTCCAAAATCTACCTGTGCCTGTTTTCCATAAGGTAAATCTTCGACAGGAAAGAAATCCCTGACAGGAAAAACATAAGGAATATTATGCTTATGCCTGACATACATAACAAAGTTATAAACTGTACGGGGTGTCACATCCGGCAAATCAAAATAATGCTCTTTCAGCCAATCATGGACCGTTTCTACAAATTCATTTCGACGTGCTGCTATTTTTTCAACATTATAAAGACGCATCATATAGCTATCAGCCGTTTCAACGGTCACATCTTCGGGCAATAGCCCAAGATCAATCGCTTCTTTTTTCAACGGATCAAACACATGCTCACGAAGGGCTAGGGCCGCTTCTTCCACCTCTGGAATTTCGTGCATATCCCCATTACGCATAGCAATACTGATTTGCCCTTTAAATTCTCTTAAGGTTAAATCCCGTTGTTTGGCAACATGCGGGGTAACATCCTGACGACCGGCTAATGCCAATGCTTGACGGCCCTTATCGCCTGCCCATTCTTTACCAAGACGCAAGCTATCTTGAGCCCCAATTTTCAATACACTGCCTGTTGATCGATCAACCCCTGTACGATATTTGACAAAGGCATCATCCATAAGGCTTAAACCTTGCGCTAACCCGGCATTCCACATCTTGGCCCGTGTTTCAACCGACCCACCTTTGGCAGTAGCTATGCCTTTCGCATTCTTTTCATATGTCAAAGGGCTTTCCGCTAATTCTGTTGCAATACGTCTTGTCTCAATTGATGGGGAACTAACGCTGCGCAATAAAGGATCTTGGAAAGAAACAACCTTCTCCATACCCAAAGCACCCTTTAAACCTTCTTCGGCAAGTGTCGTATCAAGAACACGCGCAGCCCCTACACTACCACCCTCACCAACATCAGGATTAGCGGCCTCAACGCCTACGTCTTTGGCTAAATCCTCGCCACGCTGGATAAAGGCAGGGTCACCATTACGAAAATCAGGCTGATCATGGGCGGGAATAGTTAAATCATCTTCAATCGCCCGATGTAAATCATTGATTTTTTCCGCTTCAAGGTCTATATTCGCTTTTGTCGACCCAACCACCCCTTCGGATGTACGATAGGAAGTCTCCGTTGCGGTATCCCTCTCAGGGGTCATAATTCTGTTTGGAGAAGTGGTTTGGTTGACGTTCTTTCCTTTTGAAAACTCGCCCTTAGCTTTTGGCTCCACATGTATTGTGACCACATGATTGTCATTGCCAAATTTACTATAGGCATAAACAACAACACGCTCTTTATGTTTAACCCGATATTCTACCTTACTACCATCCGTCGACACGTCAGAAGGCTCAAAACTCCGCAGAACCTTCGGAAGGTGCAAAACGTCCTTCTTGGAAACTTGTAACGCTGGCTCTCCTATGCTTTTTTCACCATGTTTATAGATAATTTTTAGCAAGCCAAAGCCGCGACCCTTAAGCTTAACAGTCCCGTCCTCACGGTTAGTACCTAGACCACGCTCTAAAACCACTTCAATATCATTTTCTTTGATGTTAACGATATGGTCGCCAACAGGCCCCTCACCTTCGACCTTCACTTGATTGTAAGCCTTAGATATTTTTCGATTTTGCACCACACGACGCAAGACTTCAGTGCCACCACCTAACACACCACCCAAGAACATGCTTGCACCTATGGCATAGGCGCTTTCCTCTGCGGTCCGTGTCTCTTGTGTCGCATGAAGGGCAACTTCTGCAACACCTGCAGACAAAGCCGCTGTGCGTGATGTTTTAAGGCCAGAACGCAACAAACTACCCCCAGCCTTATAAGTCATGGCAACCTGCCCACCTATAGGGATTAGATTTATAGGGTCAAACACCCCTGCCCCTACTTGGGCAACCATACCGACCCAACCACCATCATCTATAGTTTCACGATCTTGGTTTTCACGGTCAATTTGACGCTTAAGGCCTTCGACCTCTTCAATGTTGTTGGCAAAAGCAAACCGTGCAGCATGTATTTCATACCCTTCTAGATGCTCTTTTCTATTGAAATCTGGATCAATATCATGACGCATCAATGGTGGCGCGTCTTCATCACGGGAAATCATAGAACCCACCGTGTTTTCAGTACGAAATGCAGCGGCTGTTATGTCAAAAAAAGAAGGCCCACTATTTTCAGGGGCCTTTTTCAAATTCTGGAATGTTGGTTGCCCTTCTGTGGGCTGGTCTATGCGTTCAAAAGGCATCAGTTATTACCCCCATCTTCATTCTTACGAAAAGGATCATAATCACCATCTGGGCCATATTTTGGGTTGGTCTTGATATCGATCATATCTTCCATGATGCGCATAGCGTCCTTTTTGTCCTGTGCGATTTTATTCTTATGGCGGCTGTAGGCCTTACTTCCTGCCCAGTTAGGATACCAACGCAATAAACCGTCCTTGCTGCCTTGATCTTGGACAGTATTTAGCACCCCATCACCATCAACAACCAACACATGATATAATGGATTATTCTCTGTACCCGGCACGAAAGAAAGAATCATATTTTCTTGCAGGTCTTCTGAAACTTTATCTTTTAAATCAGATTTAAGCTGCTCTTCCATCCATTCGCTATCATTGCCATCACCCATATGGCCATAGGCGGCCTCTGGAGAATAAGCCATAAGACGGTTGCTTCCTGTTAGCTTGGACACCCCCCATTTATTGCTCATATCTTTTGTTGCCATATCACTGGCAATCTCTTCATTTCCAGTACGTAAATACCAATCTTCATAAAGACGCTTATAATCTGATGTTGCACGCTCTAACGCCCCACCTGACCCGCTTGTCGCATAGAACCAATCATCCAAGCCATAAGCTTCCTCAATGGTATCTTTATGGTCTGGTTTGGCTTTTTTCAATTCAGCCTTTCGCGCCACACGCAAAGGTTCATTATTCACATCGGTTAATAATGCTGATCGTTTCGCTGCTTCGCGTGGGTCTATACCTGCCTCCATCAAATCGGCAGCCACCAGATGCGGGGCAATATCTTCTTTATTTAAACCCGACAACTTACCTTCACGACGCAAAGCAGATACGGCCTGTGATGCTAAAACAAATTGATCGATGTTGCTTTCTGCACTTGTTGTACGAATAAGTGATTTAATCGCTGAAGGCACCATGCCAGAACGTTTCACAAAATTGGAAATCGTTGACGGCAATTGTTTCATTGCTTCTTCTGGTGGCAACTTAGAAAGGGCCCCTGCTGTCTCACGGGTCCAAAAATCATCAACGGCCTTCTGATTGTCTTTATCTGTAGGGTCTAATGGTGGGCCTTCGCCGGTCATTGCTACAGATACCCTCAACATGCCTGATTGTCTTTCGGCTATATCACTTCTCTTTTTGTTAAGGGCCTTGGTCTGTTTCGCCCAATTGCTATCATTGATCCATTTAGTGGTGCGCATATTATCAAGAGTGCTTTGCATTTTATCGACAGATTGCAAATCATCCAATTCACTTACAGCCACATCAACATCGGCTGCTATTTGATCCCGCCTAGCCTCAACCGCCAGATTTTCGGTCTTGTTGATTTCATCTAAAATTGACTGCTGACTTCTATCTACTCGCCCCTTGGCATCAATTATAATTTTATCCGCCGCAACCTTGTCACGACTATCCATATGGGGCGCGATCTCTATGAATTTATTTTCTAGGGATGTTATATCTTCTTTGTTCGTTGCGTGACGTCCCGCCTGCAGAAACCCAACAAGTAAATCATCAGCTTTTTTATTCTTCACGGCCTTTTCAATGCTATTGATTGAATTATCAAAAGATTTCTATTTAGCAATTTCATTAAAGGATAAATATTGTAAAATAGGATATAAAATTAACTGGTTTGATGTTAGTTACCAAGTCGATTTTGTACACGAGG
>CBFCZA010000289.1:0-4171 GCA_965602285.1 uncultured Curvivirga sp.
AACATAAGCCACAGCCCGCGTATCCCTTCCATGTCATATTCTATTGTCAAATAACAGCCTTCAAACTTAACTTTCAGCGTCACGAATGAAGCTCTTGCCGAATCACCTAAGTTATCAGCGCGAACCCCTAATCTATATCGTTGACGATTAAGTCGCAAGTTCTAAAAAGAACTTTTTATAAGAAGTGACCAGATCGTTAGTGTTTACTGCGTTGCCGCGGCGTCCACCGCCTCTCTGATGACCGGTTTATACGTGCGGCTTCCGACTGTTGCAAGCATAAAAATGAAGTTTTTAAAAAAAAATTTAACTTTTTTTATCTACCCCGCAGAAACCCTTGTATATAAGTATTTTATACTGCCAACCATCCCCTTGAATAGCTCATTTATAAAGCGAAAAGGGTATTTAAACTGCCTCAATAAGTGAATGAGGGTGGAATCTACGCTTTTAAAACATACAATCTCACCCAAGTATCTTAATGATCTTATAACAAGCCCATCATTTTCAACTCTGCGATCATTTCAGGAGGCATAGCTTCATCATCCCCCAAACCATTAACCCCTAAATCTGGAGGAGCCTCCCCTGGTTTTAAATACCGCCAACCTTGGAACGGGCGGTGGGGCCATGGTTCTGTCTTAATCAATTCACGAGCCAAAAGGATTCTACATTTAGGTTTTTCGTCTGGATCTTCTGAAGGATGCTCTTCAAAACCAATGATGGGCTGACGTGCGGGCATAGCCCCTTTTATGATCCAGTACATAGAGCCGCCCTTTAGAAGTTCCTCTGCACGCTTGGGCCACGAACGGGTTACATGCCATATTTTACCATTACGATTTGGGATATTTATATTTTGCAACTCTTCAAGCTCTTCTACTGTTGAAATACCAACACAAAGCTTTCGAAGATGGATCGTTGCATCAAGATGAGGAGAATTGGGCATATTTAAACCTGTTCGTTAATAACAATGCCCAATCCTAATTCATTTATGCAAGTGCCTTTGAGACTTTTGAATTGGGCTCACGTCCAATAACATTGGATATGAATCGCCCTGCATCAAGCAATTTCTCAAAATCAATGCCAGTTTCTACACCACAGCCCTTTAACATATAGGCAACATCTTCTGAAGAAACATTACCAGCAGCACCCTTTGCATAAGGACAACCGCCTAAACCAGCCACGGAAGAATCGAAAACAGAAACACCCATTTCCATCGCTGCATATATATTAGACAAGGCCTGACCAAAAGTATCGTGGAAATGGCCTGCTAATTTTTCCATTGGGATCACTTTAGAGACGATTTCGATTAAGCGTTTTGTTTCTTCGGCTGTACCAACACCAACCGTATCGCCTAAGGATATTTCATAACACCCCATATCTAAAAGCGTCTTAGAAACATCAGCAACCCTTTGAGGGTCGATATCCCCTTCATAAGGGCAACCCATCACGCACGAAACATAACCACGAACCTTCACATCATTTACCAAAGCAGATTCCATTATAGGTTCAAAACGTTTTAGGCTTTCTTCTATAGAACAATTGATATTTTTTTGAGAAAAGCTTTCGGAAGCCGCGCCAAATATAGCTACTTCTTTTACCCCAACAGCCATCGCAGTTTCAAATCCACGCATGTTAGGAGTTAGACAAGGATATGAAACGCCTTCTTTTCGGGTGATTTGACTAAGAACATCAGAAGAATCACCCATTTGTGGCACCCATTTAGGAGATACGAAACTTCCAGCCTCAACAGCCAACAATCCAGCATCACTTAAACGGTTCACCAACTCTACCTTATCTGAGGTTGTTACCATTGACTTTTCATTTTGCAAGCCATCGCGAGGGCCAACCTCAACCAGCTTTACAAATTTTGGCAAAGACATAAGTTATTCCTCTTCCTCAAATGTGATAAGCACGTCACCATCAGCAACTTGATCACCTTCGGCAAAACGAACAACATTGATTTTACCAGATTGCGGTGCGGCGATACTATGCTCCATTTTCATAGCTTCTAGAACCATCAACAGCTGGCCTTCCTCAACCTCTGCGCCATCAGCCACATGAACGGCAATAACCTTGCCCGGCATCGGTGCAGTTAAGCGATCTGTTGATCCTTCCTCCATTGCAGCCGCAGCCACGGGATCAAACAAGGAGAATGCAAAACTGCTACTATCTGTGATAACAGTGAATGTATCATTAGCAACAGTCACGGAAACTTTTCCACGCCATTTGCCATCAGTTAAGGCCAATGTTACTTCATCAACATAATCGCCAGAAAGCCATTCCATCTCATCATTCAATGAAATGTCATACCCCCCATCACGGGGCATAGCAGAAAGACGGAATTCGCCGTTCTTACCTTTAAAAATAGCATCACTATGGGCGATATCATTTAAACGCCAATGATCTGTTGTTGACCAAGGTGAAAACGGATCATCCGTTGCGGCATTATAGATGCCAGCATCCAAATCCCGTTCCAACATTAATGCCAACATGGCAACACGCGCAGCAGCGGCCTCTTCTTCGCTACGATCAGGTAGAAGGCTGCCTTCATAACGCTCAATAAAACCTGTATCTAACTTAGCAATTTGGAAGGCTTCTGTTTCGAGAATTTTTCCTAAAAAATCACGGTTCGTGGTTAATCCTGAAATCTTTGAATTGTTTAAAGCTTGTTTTAATTTCCGGATAGCCGCGTCACGATCTTCACCGTGAACAATGATTTTTGCAATCATCGGATCATAATGCATAGAAACATCGTCACCCGTGCGTACACCTGTATCAATGCGCGCCATATCTTCCGGTAAATCAAGATAATCCAAATGGCCAATAGCCGGTAAAAAACCACCGTCAGGATCTTCCGCATAAAGACGCACTTCCATGGAATGTCCATTTATAGAAAGTTCGTCTTGTGATTTAGGTAATTTTTCACCCGCAGCAACCTTGAACTGCCATGCAACCAAATCCTGCCCCGTGATCGATTCTGTCACAGGATGTTCCACCTGTAGGCGGGTATTCATTTCCATAAAATAGAAATTACGTGGGGTCGCATCATCATCACAATCGACGATAAATTCAATCGTCCCAGCGCCACGATAATCGATAGCCTGAGCCGCAGCAACAGCAGCAGCTCCCATTTCAGCTTGAAGGGCAGTAGGCAAACCCGGTGCTGGCGCTTCTTCGATTACTTTTTGATGGCGACGTTGAATAGAACAATCACGTTCGAATAAATGCACTGCATTACCGTGACTATCGGCGAAGACCTGCATTTCGATATGACGTGGGTTGGTGACAAATTTTTCAATCAACACCAAGTCATCACCAAAAGAGGATATGGCCTCTCGCTTACAACTATCCAGCAATTCAAGGAAGTCTTCTGATTTTTCAACCAGACGCATCCCCTTGCCACCGCCGCCAGCCGAAGCCTTAATCAATACAGGGTAAGTGATTTTATCTGCTTCTGATTTTAAAAATTCAGGATCTTGATTTGAACCATGATAACCCGGCACTAACGGCACATCAGCCTTGCCCATTAAATCTTTTGCCGCCGATTTAGAACCCATGGCGCGAATAGCATCAGCACTAGGACCAATAAAGATAAGGCCTGCAGCCTCTATCGCATCAGCGAAATCTGCATTTTCAGACAAAAATCCGTAACCCGGATGGATAGCCTCTGCGCCTGTATCCAATGCGGCCTGTATAACCTTATCCGCAAGAAGGTAACTTTCCCGTGCAGGAGCAGCCCCTAAATGAATGGCCTCATCCGCCAAGGCAACATGCATGGAATTTTCATCTGCATCAGAAAAAACAGCAACAGTAGCAATGCCCATTTCACGGGCTGTTTTAATAACACGTACGGCGATTTCACCACGGTTAGCGATAAGTATTTTTGAAAACATTAGTGTGTCCTCTATTTCTTTACTGGCTAAGCCAAGATGGTTTTCTTTTTTCCAAGAATGAATTCAGGCCTTCTTGGCCTTCTTCACTGGAACGAATATCTGCGATGCGTTTTGCAGTGTCATTAATCACGTCTTCAGTCACAGGGCGATCCACAGCAAAAATTAAATCTTTAGCTGCACTTACAGCGGCAGGGCTGTTTTTACATAAAGTTTCGACAATCTTTTCAACCGAAGTTTCCAAATCAACAGCAGGAACCACATCATGCACCAAACCAAGACGAAGA
>CBFCZA010000290.1:0-4165 GCA_965602285.1 uncultured Curvivirga sp.
CAATGAAACTAAACGAACTTGGTTGGGTGATAGAAAAGCCATCTTGAACATAAACACCTGTAGCAAACCATCCAAAGCCAATGACGCTGCCAACAATGAGACCACCAACTTGACGTGATTTCGATTCTCTAAACCTGTCGGAAGAATAGGCCCAACCCACTAGAACGCAGGCGATGATGATAGTAGTACCTATGGTAATAGCTTGTTGGTGATTAGGAAAGTAAAACCCAATAAAATGAGGCAGGGATGATGTTTGTCCGATGGGTAGTTTTATCACCCCAATATTCAAAATAAATTCTTTTATGGGTTGGAATAGACCACGCATGGTCATGAAGCCGGTAATGCCAATAAGAAGCATGGCCACAAGACCGCGCAGGTCGCCACCACCAAACCGTAAAATAGATCCCAATCCACATGTACCTACCAACGACATACCTAATCCAAAGGTTAGTCCCCCAAAGATAAGACTAAACAGGGGGATGCTAGTATTTACATAAAGGGACTTCCATAGTTCTAAGCCAAGATACAGGCTTAATGCTTGGGTAATGATGATAGCTGTCGCAAGACCGAGGGCCCATAGGCGCAGTAATTGAAAATCACGTCCATATAGGGCGGATTCAATTGCGCTAAGAGAGCAAAATCTAACAGTTCGTGCTGTGAAGCCAAGAATGCTTCCTGCAATTAATCCTGCGATAGATAAGAACTGGCTTTCGTTTAGAAATTCCATACAAAGACCTATAGATAACTAAAGTTTGTAGGAAATTGAGACTAAAATGTTAACTGCTTTTTTGACGAGCTTCTTCTTTTGCAGGCTCGCAGAAAAGTGTGTAGATGAGCTTGATAAGTTGTCTGGCTTCATCACGGGCAATGGAATAGTAAATTGTCTTTCCGTCGCGTCGTGTGTTAACCAAATTATCAGCCCGCAAACGTGCAAGTTGCTGAGATACAGCAGGTTGACGCATAGCAAGCATCTTTTCAAGTTCGATGACTGGTTTTTCACCATCAGCTAGCAAGCAAAGAAGCAATAATCGATGTTCATGGCCTAATGCCTTTAATAAGGCACTAGCATCGCGTGCACTATCAAGCATCTCACGCGGGAATTCAATTAAATCAGCTTCTTTGATCAGACTCATTTTCTTACTCTTTTGTTTAATTAACAAGGGTAAAGCCCCTTGTTATTTTAACGATATGTAAATTTAAAATTCTAAGTCGTCCATAATAGCCTCGATTCCCGCTAAAGCGCAATCATGATCGGCTCTTCCATTTGGGGCACCTGAAACACCAACGCCACCAATGAGTGATCCTGCAGCTAATATTGGAACGCCACCACCAGCCATCAAAGCATCACTGATGAAACGAACGCCCGATGATTCTTTGCCAGATTGTGTTTCTACAGCAAGCGCCAATGTGTCCGTTCTAAAGCTAATGGCGGTCCATGCTTTGCGTCGAGATGTTTCTAAGGTATGGGGACCCGCATATTGATCTTTGACAGCAGCCTGCATAACGCCCATGCGATCAACAACACTGACACCAACTTGGTAACCCATTTCGCGACAAGCATTCAGGGTTTCCATAACAACCGTCATTGCGGCTTCAGGTTTTAATGATTTAAATTCTACCAATATACTATCATCATCTGCATGGGATGTAGATATAGCAAAGCTACTTAAGGCAAGGATGGCTGGTATTAATAATTTATTTTTCATCATTCTCTTCCGCTCTTGGTTGTTTATGATTTTAATCCAGTTGTATTGAAACTTTATTTAGTCATTTTATTGAGGGGCTTTTTTCAAGAATTTCGGCTAGCAAAGGCCAAAAGAAATGTTCGCTGGGATAACCAGTGATACGTCCTAATTCTTCCCCGTTTTCCATAACAACAAATGTGGGGGTGAAGTAAATACCTTTTAACTTATCATAGGGTGCGTTGTCACGGTCATGAATATTAACACGTTTTAATGGGGCAAGTTTTCCTTCGTCAGTAATAGGATAGATTTCTCCAATTTCTTCCATCCATTTTTCACACCATGCACAGCCATCTTCTTCGAACATAACAAGGTTGATATTGCTTTTTGTTGCCTGCGCCGTTGAACTAGACGTGGTTCCATTGGCGTATGAAGGGCTGGAAATAAGGCCTAACGCCATAATATAAATAGCTGAAAGTAAATGTTTATATGTCATTTTCAAAACTTTTAATAAGTAAAATACGCATTAATGATTGATATATTGTCAAATTACAATATGTCTAACTATGTTGTTTAGGCAACAAAAGAATTGATTTTATGGTATTTAATTAAAAGCTTAGCAGTATGTAATTGTAGCTTTGAGTTGATCAGATAGGGCAGAGAAATATGTTTGACGTTACATTGCTAGGTGCGCTTATGGCGGGGTTGCTTTCGTTCTTATCGCCCTGTGTGTTGCCGCTTGTGCCGCCATATTTATGTTTTTTAGCCGGCACTACATTAGATCAACTTACCGAAACTAAGAAGCCAACGTCATCCGATCGCCTCCACATCATAGGCCTTTCTGTTGTATTTGTACTGGGCTTCAGTACGGTCTTTGTTTCTTTAGGATCTACAGCGACTTTTCTAGGCGACTTATTTGCAAGTCATATGAGATTGCTGTCCAACATTGCTGGTGGTGTTATTATCCTTTTGGGATTGCATTTCACAGGGATCTTCCGAATCGCAGCTTTATTCAGGGATGTTCGTTTTCATGTAGGACCAAAGGGTAAGGCTGGCTACGTTGGTGCGTATGTCATCGGACTTGCCTTTGCTTTTGGTTGGACGCCATGTATCGGGCCGATATTAGCCTCTATTCTTATGATTGCAGGAAGTGAGGCGACGGTTACTAAAGGTACAGTATTGTTGATGGCCTATTCATTAGGAATTGGCTTACCATTCATACTCGCTGCAGCCTTCACCGGTAGCTTTATGGCTTTCATGGTACGTTTTAGGAAGTATTTTGGTGTTGTAGAGAAGGCCGTTGGAATACTTTTGATACTGACAGGTATATTGTTTCTTACAAACGGAATGTCGACATTATCATTTTGGCTTTTGGAAACCTTCCCTATCCTAAGCCAGCAAGGGTAAATTTGTCTAAAACGTCATTTTATTGACGATTATTGCAAATTTTTTGAATTTTTTTGTAACCTTAAATAACTGAAATTCTAGATTTTTTTCATATTTTCTTAGAGTCACATTCACATTTTTATATATTTGAATTGATTTGGGTCATTTTTCGTTATATGGTCAGACGATAAGTGGCAAAGGCTATCGTTTTTGTCCTTAAGCCACGGTTTAACTGTCGGTAACAGCCACAGTAATAGGGAATAGGCTTTTAACGTTAGTAAGGTAATTCAGCATTACTAACCGCATGGCCAAAGGAGGTTACAACCAAATGACCCTAAGAAAAATAACAATCGGTCTCGTGTCTGGTGTTGGAATGCTTGCTATGTCAGCAGGCGCAATGGCAACAGATCCAGGAGCAATCAAATTTGTAGATGGAACAGTACCAACAGCATTAACAGATAAAGCTGGTGATGCTGCTAATGGTAAGAAACTTGCAATCAACCGCAAACAAGGCAACTGTCTTGCATGTCATGTAATTACAGAATTGTCTAATCAACCTTTCCATGGTGAGGTTGGCCCTCCACTGGATGGCGTTGCAGATCGTCTAAGCGAAGCTGAACTTCGTGCGATGGTGGTCGATGCAAAGATATCTAATGAAGACACAATCATGCCTGCCTTCTATCGTGTGGAAGGCCTCAACCGCGTAAGCAAAAAATTCAAAGATAAAACAATCTTGGATGCTCAACAGGTTGAAGATGTAGTGGCATATCTAAAAACATTAAAAGAATAAAGTAGGTTAAAGATATGATGAATATGAAACGCCGAGATTTCATGATCGTTGCAACTGGTGCAGCAGCAGCATACGTTGCTGGTTTGCCAACTACAGTTTTGGCATCTGCTGACAAAACTCAGACTGCAATTGATGCATTTACAAAAGGTGGCTCCGTAACTGAAGGTGGCGTGACCATCGATGTTCCGGAAATTGCGGAAAATGGTAACACTGTTCCATTGAGCGTATCAGTAGACAGCCCTATGACCGAAGCTGGTTATGTGAAGTCTATTCTAATTTTGGCAAGCGGTAACCCAAGTCCGGGTGT
>CBFCZA010000291.1:0-4156 GCA_965602285.1 uncultured Curvivirga sp.
ATAAACCCAGTGAAAGACTGGATTACTTTGCTTGAAATTTGGAAAGCATACCGCAAATTTAAACCAGATTTAGTCCACCATGTTGCAATGAAACCTGTTTTATATGGTGCCATAGCAGCATGGCTAGTTAAAACGCCTGCTATTGTTAATGCTATGACAGGCCTAGGTTACCTTTTTATTTCCCAAGGTTTAAAAGCACGCATCATTCGCCCTATCGTCAAAACCCTTTTGAAGCGTATGAATAATCGCAAAGCAACGCGATTGCTTTTACAAAACCAAGATGACCAAAAAACCTTCATTCATGACATCGGGGTAGAACCTTCCCATACTCGGATCATTCGTGGTTCAGGCGTCAGTTTAACAGATTACCCTGTCACCGAAGAACCAACAGGAACCACCATCGCCACTTGTGTTGCCCGTAGGCTAAAAGACAAAGGTATCGGGGAATTGGTTGAAGCTGCGCGTATATTAAAAAACCAAGGCACCGACATTCGTATTCGTCTTGTTGGGCCGACGGATGATAACCCCGCTAGCTTCTCGCAAGCACAATTGGATGAATGGCAAAAAGAAGGTGTCGTCGAAGTATCAGGCCCCAGCAATGACATAGCCGGCGAATATGCTAAGTCTCATATCGCCGTATTGCCAAGCTATCGCGAAGGCCTTCCAAAGTCTTTGTTAGAAGGTGCAGCTTGTGGGCGCGCCCTTATTGCAACGGACGTACCAGGATGTCGAGAGATTTGTGTCGATGGAGAAACTGGAATTTTGGTTCCATTGAAATCTGTGCAACCACTGGCAGATGCTCTTCAATTGCTCGCCGAAAAACCAGAGATACGTCACCGCCTAGCGCGCAATGCACGAAAAGCAACTGAAACTCAATTTGCAGATACCATCATCGCAAAGCAGATTGTAGAACTCTACAAAGCCGTGCTTCCTTCTAGCTAAACGAAATCATCTACAGCCGGCCACGCTTCCAAAGATATAAGCCACTTAAAATAACAATCACGGCGCCTGTTGCCGTGTAAATATCTGGCAACATATCAAACATAAGCCATCCAAGGGCAACCGCAAAAATAATCTGACTATACATGAAAGGTGCAATCTTACTGGCTTGCGTTTCTTCATGGGCAAGTATCAAAAGGCTATGCCCAATACCACCAAACAAACCAAGAGAGATCATCGCAGCCCAGACTAATGGTTCAGTGGGAAGTTTCCAAAAAAATGGCATGGCGATACTTGTCACAACAAAGCCAACCATAGCTGTGAAGACCATTGTTACCTCCGGGCGATCTGCCCCTGCTAAACGCCTTGTCGTAATATTAAAGAAGGCCATACAAACGGCCGCGGCTAAGATCAATAATCCACCGATGTTCAACCCATCACTTTCGGGCCTTAAAATCAGGATCATCCCAAAGAAACCAACAAAAATTGCAGCAAAACTATGCCATCCAACACGCTCTCCTAGCAATGGGATAGAAAGGAGCAATACAAAAAACGGTACACAAAAGAAGATCGCCGTGGCCTCTGCCACGCCTATCATGGTTAACCCTGTAAAAAACATTAGGGTATCTAATAACAATAGAAGACTTCGGCCCGTTTGCATCAAAGGGATTTGACTTTTAAAAACACTAAGGCCATGTTTTGGCATCAACAAAACCAGCATCAATATAAGGTGGCCCGAATATCGCGCCCAAACCACTTGGGTCACAGGGATATACTGCCCTAAATATTTTGCTAAAGCTTCTTGGATTGCAATCAACGCCATTGCAATCACCATCATCAGGACAGCACGCGTTGTTAATGCACCATTCATACAGCATTTACCTTCTTGGAAATGACCTTCTTCCCTTGCCTTTTTTTAATAGATTCTCGTGCCATGAGATACAGTCCACTGCCAATTACAATTGTGCCCCCCACTAATGTCCAGCGGTCTGGGACATCCCCAAATTGAAAATACCCCATCAAACTAGACCAGATAATCTGTGTGTATAAGAAAGGTGCAAGCAGACTAGCAACAGCAAAACTATGAGCCTTTATCAGAAGAAAATGACCAATTCCGCCAAAAAACCCAGTAGCCAATAAATAACCCCAAATTTCCAAACTATCTGGCGTCACCCAAATGAAAGGCATTGGAATAGCCAAAACAATACCACCAATCAAAGCCGTGTAAAAAACAGAACGCACTGGATTTTCGCCATAGCTGGCTAGCTTTCTGGTGAAAATTAAATAAAATCCATAACCAAAAATTGCGGCGATAAGAATGATCATAGACCAATGTGTCGTAACACCTGTTGGGCGAACAACAAACAAGATCCCTATAAACCCAACGATAATTGCCGCCCACCGATGAGGGCCTACGCGTTCTTTAAGCATTGGGACAGATAAAGCAGCAACCACCAATGGGATAAGAAATCCCAAAACTGTGACTTCTATCATTTGTAAATATTTCAACGCAAGAAAAGCGGCCAATGTCATCATTAGTAACAAAGCCCCCCTTAAAAACTGAATTCCTAAATAACTCGTCTTTACCAATTCTAATTTCATTTTGGGACCAAAGATCACGGCAAAAAATACCAAATGACCAAAGAAGCGTACCCAAGCGATCTGCATCACAGGGATATTGTTTACTGCTGCTTTCTTTGCACACATCTCCAGTATAATTAAGAATCCAACAGACACACATGTTAACAAAATACCAATCATCGGATTATCATTTAGGCTATGTGTTTTATCCGCATCTTCTTTAGCTTTATCTTTTATCGACATCAATTTCCCCAGAATGACAAAATTACTTTTAAGACAAGCAACATCTGACCTTAACTGCTACACTAATTTCTTCTATCTGTGAATGCTAAGGGCTATTCCCATATGGCATAATATATATGCCAATTTATAGGGGCATAACCGAACAAATGAATTTTATGCATCTTATTTTCTTGTAAAAGGAAACCGCGCCAGTTATTTGAAATATATAAATATCATATTATTTCTGCAAAAGGTGCGACCATGTCCTCCCAAAATATTACCATTGATGAGCTAATAGAAAATTTTGAGCTATTTGATGATTGGGATGATCGCTTCAGCTACATCATAGATCTTGGAAAAAAAATGTCCCCCATGCCTGAGGACGAAAAGATCGAAGACAATAAAGTTCGCGGCTGTATGAGCCAAGTTTGGGTTACAAGCCGTGTCGAGGGTACTCCCAAAACAATGCATTTTAACGCAGATTCTGACGCATTTATCGTCAAAGGCCTAATTGCCGTCCTAATGACTATTTATGATGGAAAACCGCCCGAAGTCATTGCACAAACCGACGCCATAGAAATTTTATCACAAATTGGGCTAGACCAACATCTTAGCCCCAACAGGCGAAATGGTTTAGTTGCAATGGTCGAACGCATCCGCAAAGATGCAAATGCGCTTTTGTAATAGTACAAGATCTAAACACTTATATTCCACAAGTCGCTAACCCGCGTTTCTCCAAATATTGCTGATGATAATCTTCTGCTTCCCAAAATGGACCTGCTGCAGTCACCTCTGTCACAACGGGGCGGTCATGTTTACCAGAAGAACGTTCAGCCTCTTTACTTTTTGTAGCTAGCTCACGCTGCGTCTCATTAAAATAATAAATAGCGCTTCTATATTGTGTTCCAATATCAGGACCTTGCCTGTTAAGTTGGGTTGCATCATGTGATCCCCAAAAACATTCAAGAAGATCGTCATAAGACAGCTTTGTTGGATCAAATCTAACTAAAACAACTTCTGCATGCCCCGTTTTTCCCGTGCATACATCTTTATATTCTGCACCATCAGTATGCCCACCACTATATCCAGCTGATGTTTCCATAACACCTTCTAAACGGCGAAATGCAGCTTCCACACCCCAAAAACAACCTGCGGCGAACATCGCCTTACTTCCTTTAGGTATAATATTCATTCAAAAATCCTAAATTCAAAATCATTAACTAAACTCTCTTGTTTGATTCTACCACAAAAAAGAAAAAGGCAATACATCAATTCCTTACTAACCTAGGGTGGTGTCCGATAGGTATTCGCAAAATGCAATTTGCAAAATGCAAAAATCCAATTGTCATATTGATTATTCGCATTTTGCAAACCTGAAAGAATCCAGTCTACAGGTGTTTTCGCATTGGCTGAA
>CBFCZA010000292.1:0-4146 GCA_965602285.1 uncultured Curvivirga sp.
GCTTTACAATCTGCTTTATTTGGCTTAAAGGATTTCGCCGCTTCAAATTCTTCTTCCAGCATTGCATTTTGTTCAGCCGCAATACGTTCGCCTTCGCCCGCAGGAAGGACACCGGCATCTTCCAATCGTTTGGCATAGATTACCTGTGTGCGTGGATGGCTGCCAATTCGATCATACATAAGAGGCTGAGTGAATTTAGGTTCGTCCCCTTCGTTATGACCATGTCGACGGTAACACCACATATCAATGACAACATCTTTTTTGAAATGTTGACGATATTCCATTGCCATACGTGCCACATGAATGCAGGCTTCTGGATCATCACCATTCACATGGAAAACAGGCGCATCAATAGTCTTTGCCATATCGGAACAATAAGGTGAACTACGTGAATGCATCGGTGAGGTCGTGAAACCAATTTGGTTGTTGGTAGCAATATGAATTGTACCACCAGTTTTATAACCATCTAGTTGAGACAACAAAAATGTCTCGGCAACGATACCCTGACCAATGAAAGCAGCATCACCATGCAGAAGAAGGCCCATGACTTTAGTGCCATCCGCATCATTGCGTTGATTTTGTTTGGCGCGAACTTTCCCTAATACAACCGTATTAACGGCTTCCAAATGACTTGGGTTTGCTGTTAAGGATAAATGAACTGTTCTGCCATCAAATTCACGATCGGCACTGGTTCCAAGATGGTATTTTACATCGCCTGAACCCTGTATATCTTCTGGATTAGACATACCGCCAGCAAATTCATTGAAAATAGCGCGATAAGGTTTGCGCATAATATTGGCAAGTACGTTGAGGCGTCCTCGATGGGCCATACCTAAAACAACTTCTTCTAGGCCATTTTCACTACCACATTTAAATATTTGTTCCATAAGGGGGACAAGTGCTTCGCCCCCATCAAGACCAAAACGCTTTGTGCCACGATATTTTTTATCTAGGAATGTTTCAAATACGTCTGCTTGGGTTAGTCGTTCCAAGATGGTGCGACGGCCAAGTACAGTGAAGTCTTTTTTGTTTAACGTGGATTCCATACGTTCTTGAATCCATGCTTTTTCAGCTGGTTCTTGAATATGAAGGAATTCAACACCGATATTTCCGCAATAAGTTTGGCGGCAAATATTGACAATTTCACGTAGGTTTGCGGATTCTAGACCCAATACATAATTGATAAAAATTGGACGATCCCAATCTTCATCTCCAAACCCATAAGAGGCAGGGGTTAGTTCTGGATGTTCCCCGCGATCTGTTAGACCAAGTGGATCAAGGGTTGCATGTAGATGTCCGCGCATACGATAGGCACGAATGAGCATCAAAGCCCGTATGGAATCTAAGGTGGCTTGTCTGATCGCACCCGCACTTGCCGCAGGGCCGCTTGCAACGGACATGTCTTGCAATTGTGCCATTAAGGCATCAAGAGGTGTCGCATATTGTTTGCTATTCGCGCCTATCAAGGTGTCAGAGAGGGTTTTGCCTTTATCACTGGCACCCCCAACGACTTTTGAATCGCGCTTTTGCCAACTAGGGCCATCGAAACGGGTTACGACTTCACTTAAGTCTTCTTCTAATCCGTCAAAAAAGGCTACCCAGCTTTCATCGACTGACCCAGGGTCAGTTTGAAAACGTTTATACATTTCCTCGATATAGGTTTCATTTGCCTGAAACAGAGGTGATGTATCCCCTATATACGCCATGAGCGCATCTCCTTAACCGTCAACCGTTAATTAGATATCCCTTTTACAGAGTAGACTATCAAATTTGTTTTGGGTTTTATAAAGGTTGTTCTCATCCTATATCTTTCCCTGCGTCTTTGACGGTCTGTCTATAAACGGTTTTATCCGTTTTCTATTATTATTTAACCATGTCTTTTATATTAGCCAAAGTCATTTTTTTTATTTTTTTCAGTGAATTACTTAAATATAGGTTCACTAAAATAACCATCATAAAAAGGGGAAGCTAATTAGCTTCCCCTTTAAATAATTAACCCTTCATGACAGCAAACATTGTGGAGCCAAGAGCAGAAGGACTTTCTGCAACATTGATCCCAGCAGATTTCATTGCCTCAATTTTGGATTCCGCAGTTCCTTGACCACCAGAAATAATGGCACCAGCATGGCCCATACGTTTTCCAGGAGGCGCTGTTACACCTGCGATGAAACCAACCATCGGTTTCTTGATTTTAGAAGCCTTGATGAATTCAGCAGCTTCTTCTTCTGCTGTGCCACCAATTTCACCAATCATGATGATGCCTTCGGTTTCGTCATCATCTAGAAACATTTCTAGACAATCGATAAAGTTCGTGCCGTTCACAGGGTCACCACCGATACCGATACATGTAGATTGGCCTAAACCAACTGCAGTTGTTTGACCAACAGCTTCATACGTCAATGTACCAGAACGTGAAACAACACCAATTTTACCGGGTTGATGAATATGTCCTGGCATAATACCAATTTTGCACTGGTTTGGTGTAATAACGCCGGGGCAGTTAGGGCCAACAAGACGTGTCTTGGATCCTTGCAATGCGCGTTTCACTTTAACCATATCCTGAACAGGAATGCCTTCTGTGATACAAACAGCTAATTCTATTTCAGCATCAATGGCTTCTAGAATAGCGTCTGCTGCGAAGGGAGGGGGTACATAAATCACGCTGGCATTTGCACCAGTCATATGTTTCGCTTCTTCTACAGTATTATAAATAGGCAGATCCAAATGTGTGCCGCCACCTTTACCGGGTGTAACGCCACCAACCATTTTTGTACCATAGGCAATTGCTTGCTCTGAATGGAATGTACCTTGTGCACCAGTGAAACCCTGACAGATAACTTTGGTATTATGATCAATAAGAACGGCCATTATTTTGCCTCCTTCACAGCTGCAACAATTTTTTCTGCAGCGTCTTCCAAGTTATCAGCGGAAATGATCGGAAGACCACTTTCTGCCATGATTTCTTTACCACGTTCAACGTTGGTACCTTCAAGGCGAACAACAAGGGGAACATGCAAGCTGATTTCACGGGCCGCTGCGACAACGCCTTCTGCGATGACATCACAGCGCATGATACCGCCAAAGATGTTAACCAAAATACCTTCTACATTTGTATCAGATAAAATGATTTTGAACGCTTTGGTCACGCGCTCTGTTGTTGCGCCACCACCAACATCAAGGAAGTTGGCAGGTTCGCCACCTTTTAACTTAATGATGTCCATGGTTGCCATTGCTAAACCAGCACCATTGACCATACAGCCAATTGCGCCATCTAGTTTGATGTAGTTAAGCTCATGCTTGGCTGCTTCCAACTCAGAAGGATCTTCTTCGTCTTCATCGCGCATGTCAGAAATATCTGCATGGCGGAAAAGTGCATTATCATCAAAGCCCATTTTAGCATCTAGGGCGATAACTTCGCCTGCGCCAGTGATAACCAATGGATTGATTTCAACCATATCTGCATCTAATTCAACGAAGGCTTTATACATAGCCATCAAGAATTTTGTTGCCGATTTGATTTGTGTACCTTCAAGACCAAGGGCAAATGCAATTTTACGGCAATGGAAGCCGGAAATGCCAGATGCTGGATCAATGGTGATTTTGATGATCTTTTCAGGAGTTGATTCCGCAACATCCTCAATGTCCATACCGCCTTCGGTAGAGGCCATGATCAAAACGCGACTTGTGGCACGATCAAGCATTAAGGACAGATACATTTCTGTTTTAATGTCGCAACCATCTTCAATATAAAGACGCTTTACTTCTTTACCATTTGGGCCTGTTTGCTTTGTTACCAAAGTTTGGCCTAGCATTGCTTTTGCGTTTTCGCGTACGTCATCAACAGATTTAGCAAGACGAACACCGCCTTGATCTGGATCTCCGCCTTTGAAGCGGCCTGCGCCGCGCCCGCCTGCGTGGATTTGTGATTTTACGACCCAGATCGGACCGCCTAATTCGTTCGCAGCTTGAACAGCTTCGTCAACGGTATAAGCTACTTTTCCTGCAGGAACAGCTACACCGAATTTACGTAACAGTTCTTTCGCCTGATACTCGTGAATATTCATGATACTCCGGTTTCCCTCATTGGACTCTCTCTCGTGTATTTCATCTTAAAATGCTTAAGTAAAAAAACCCGATTAAATTAGT
>CBFCZA010000293.1:0-4136 GCA_965602285.1 uncultured Curvivirga sp.
AAGTTTTGTAAAAGTTCGCTTTGATTGGCAAATACTTCAGCAGAAAACGGCGTTTCTTGTGCCATCATATTGACAAGAGCTAGATCAGAGAAATCTAGCTCAAAGGAAAAACCTCCCGCAGAAATGCTATATTTTTGCGGGGCATTTAATGGAGTAAACATTATTTTCACAGCGGTAGGCTTGATCAGCATGATGCCTTCTTCGATGAGCTCGTCTACATCATCATATGTGCTGTCTTCCCCATCTTCATCATCGGTTTCTATGGGGCTGCTGAAGTAATGAGTTAGCCATTTGGTGAAATAATCTTGATCAAAAACATCTGTCATAAAGGTTCTAAAATCATCAATTTGCGCTGGAGCTACTTGAAATGGAACTGCGCTTTCGGTCAGGTTTTGTCCTAGATATCTAGGAACCTCTATGTGATGTTCTTCTATATATTGACCAAATTCACTGAGCATGTCGGACAAAGATGGTCCCAAAAATCCAACGGAATAAGTAAGAGATGGTTTCAGACTTACCCCTTGATGAGCGAAGTTAGGAGGGATGTACATGACATCTCCTTCTGTGACCGTGATCTCTTCCCCTTCAAAGGAGCCTTTTAATATTTTAAGGGAAATATCTTCGATAAAATCTTTATTTTTGAGGGTATTATAGGCGACTTTCCAGCGTCTTTGGCCTTTTCCTTGTATTAAGAATACATGATAGCTGTCTATCTGTGCGCCAACAGTACCGCCTTTTGGGGAAAAGCTAACCATGATATCATCAAGTAACCAGCGGGGAGAAAAGTTGAAATATTTTAAAAGTTCTGCTGTTTCGTCATGATGTTTGTCCGTGTTTTGGACAAGTAAGCTCCAGTCTTCTTCACCTAATTCAGCAAAGTCCTTTTCTTCGAAAGGGCCATAGTCACATGTCCAATCACTTTGCTTTTCTCCCTTCCTAACAAGGCGAGATTCGATCTCTTCTTCCATAGAGAGGCCTGCAAGATGATCTTCATCAATCAGTGCTGAAATAGCCTCCGTTGGGATCATTTTACGAACGACAAAGGGCTTTTTATTCCAAAATGTATGAAAAAATTCTTTTGTTGTTGGAAGCGTTTCTAGAATAAGAGACATGGACAAACCTATTCGTAAGTAAAAGAGGATTGATAAACGCTAAGCATAGCAGAGTAAAGAAGGTTTGATTTGACAAAATATTAGATATAAATCATGACGTCTTATTATTAGCACGTTTTCAGGAAAGAATGATCAAATGGAAATTATCGTAAACTTTTTAGACAATCTTAGACTTGAGGCTAAGTTTGATGATTTTACGATAACGGCGGATCAACCCATTCGTTATAAGGGGGATGGTACCGCGCCAAGCCCTTTTGATTATTTTTTAGCCTCCTCTGCCCTTTGTGCTGCATATTTCGTGAAGGTCTATTGTCTGGCGCGTGATATTCCAACAGATGATATTCGGGTTTCGCAAAATAATATTGTTGATCCGGAAAATAGATATAATCAAATTTTTCAAATTCAAATCGAATTGCCATCTAGTATTTCGGAACGCGACCGGTTGGGTATCTTAAGGTCGGCAGATCGCTGCACTGTGAAAAAAGTTATTCAGCAATCTCCCGACTTTAAAATAGATCCTGTGGATGATTTAAATGATACATCGTTGCTAGAAACATATGTGGCTGATGGCCAAACTATGATTGTGGGCAAAGATCTACCATTGGAACAAACCATCGCCAATATGACGTCTATTCTATCGGATATAGGTATCAAAATTGAAGTGGCATCTTGGCGTAATATTGTTCCAAATGTATGGTCGTTGCATATCCGTGAAGCGGCATCCCCTATGTGTTTTACTAATGGGAAAGGGGCAACGAAAGAAAGCGCACTTTGTTCGGCCTTAGGTGAATATATTGAACGGATGAGCTGTAATTTCTTCTATAATGATTTTTATTTTGGTGAAGAAATTGCGAATAGTAAATTTGTCCATTATCCCAACGAAAAATGGTTTAAGGCAGGTACCGATGATGCTTTGCCAGAGGGATTGTTGGATGAAAGATGCTTGGAGCTTTATAATCCAGATGATGAATTAAGGGCATCTCATTTAATCGATACAAATTCAGGGCGTATAGACCGCGGGATTTGCGCCTTACCCTTTACGCGCAATTCAGATCAGAAGACGGTTTATTTTCCGTCGAACTTGATTGAAAACCTATTCCTTAGCAATGGTATGAGTGCGGGAAATAATTTGCATGAAGCAAAGGTACAATGTCTGTCAGAAATATTTGAACGGGCCATTAAACGACAAATTATCGAAGAGGAAATTATTCTTCCTGATGTGCCAAAAGATATCTTAGAAAAGTATCCTCATATTTTAGCAGGTATAGAGGAACTTGAGAATAAAGGTTTCCCCGTTCTGGTGAAGGATGCGTCATTAGGGGGTAAATTCCCTGTTATGTGTGTGACTTTAATGAATCCGAAAACTGGTGGGGTTTTTGCCTCCTTCGGGGCACATCCAAGTTTTGAAGTGGCGATGGAACGCTCTCTCACTGAATTATTACAAGGTCGTAGTTTTGAAGGCCTAAATGATGTGCCACCACCAACATTCAGTAGCCACGCAGTCCGCGAGCCAAGTAATTTTGTTGAACATTTTATTGATTCAACCGGTGTTATCTCTTGGAAGTTCTTTAGCGCGAAACATGATTTTGAATTTTGTGAGTGGGATCTTAGTGGCACGACCGCTGAAGAAGATGTGCGCCTGATGAATATCCTCGCAGAGCTTGGAAAAGAAATTTATGTGGCAACCTATGATGATTTTGGTGCGACGGCATGCAGGATTTTAGTACCAGACTATTCCGAAGTTTACCCAATAGAGGATTTGGTTTGGGATAATACTAATAAAGCTTTGATCTTCAGGGAAGATATTTTAAACATCCATTCCTTAACCGATGAAGAATTAGAAGATTTACTTGAACGTTTTGAAGAAGCTGAACTGGATCATTATACAGTAATATCAACCTTGATCGGCATTGCATTTGATGAAAATACGATTTGGGGGAAACTGGATATCGGTGAACTGAAGATACTGATTTATCTAGCCTTGAAACAATATGAAGACGCAAAAGAAATAATCGGCGACTTCTTAAACTTCAATGACAATACAGTAGAACGCGTTTTGTTTTATCAGGCAATGTCCGCAGTGCTTGATATTACCATTGATGATGACTTGGATTTGGATGACTATATACCAAACCTCGCCCGAATGTATGGCGCTAAAGTCATGGAAAATGTTGTGGGTTCTGTGACAGGGGATATTAGATTTTCCGGCTTAACAAAGACGAATATGAAACTTGAGGGATTAGATAAGCACCTTAAATTGATTGAAAGCTATAAAAAGCTTCATCATGCCCGCGCCTTGCAACAATAAAAAGTGACCTGCTTAACGCTATGGTCATGAAGCTGAGTATTCGTCACCACTATAACCATACTGCTTAATTTCTGTGCAAAAATTGACAGGAAGTTTGTGAATGATTAGATTAAAACTTAATATTCTAATTCCTCCAATAAAGGTTATGTTATGAAATTTGAGCGGAATTGGCGTGAGGTCGCAGGTAAACCTTATTTATATGTGCGACCAATGGTAAATGTGTCGGATAAAGACTGGATGGATTTTCTCTACGAAGAGCTTACCGATTATCAAGGCGACGAACTTCTTATGCTGATTAACGCAGTTGGAGTAGAAGAAAATATTGGTATAGAACTCTTCTCTCACGCTTCAGAATTACTGATTAAATGCGGTGTTCAAAAAACCAACCTTGCCGTTCTTCCGCCTAATGATTTTTATCCAACCCTTATGTCCTTGTTAGAGCAAACAGCAATGTTGAAGGGGGTGGACCTGGAAGTTCAGCTCTTCCAGCAACCTGAGGCCGCCATCCTATGGCTGGGCAATCAAAATACTTAAACAGACCTGCTTTTTGATCAAGCATCTTGATATTCTTTTTCAACACAAATTTGTGCCCTGTTTCACCCGGATCTGCAAATGTCACTCGTATCGTTATTTTTGTTCAATATCTTCTGGAAAACACTCTAAAACCTTTCATAACTAGGGGTAGAAAACTTGGAGACTATATATGCGTTTCGCTA
>CBFCZA010000294.1:0-4125 GCA_965602285.1 uncultured Curvivirga sp.
ATTAGTCGTGGGTGAATATTATTGTTTGGCGGCAAGATAATAAAAATGAACGGTCGTTCAGTAAATTGAAGGGTCGTTATAAGAATATTATCCCGTCGCAGTTATTTAATTTAGAAGCAAAAAATTAAGGGTGCAACCACACTTTGCTAATTATTTGCTGCTTTGCACAAAAAAAGTTATATTTTTTGACATTTTGTGATCACAAATAAGTTATAAACAAAAAAAGCGGGACAATCAGCCCCGCTTTTCAAAAAATGCTTAAAAATGCAAGTTTTGCTATATGTTAGCTAAATTATGCATTTTCTTCCATATCAGCAACAAGTTTGTTTAGATCATTCACAGCCTTAATAGAGTTGTCGAACATTGCTTGTTCAGCATCATTCATTTTGATTTCAACAACTTTTTCTACGCCATTTTGACCAATGATACATGGCACACCAACATAAAGATCTTTAAGACCATATTGACCATCACAATGGGCTGCACATGGAAGAAGTTTACGCTTATCTTTAAGATAACTGTCCGCCATTTCAATTGCAGAAGCAGCAGGTGCATAAAAAGCCGAACCTGTTTTAAGCAAGCCAACGATTTCAGCACCGCCATCACGTGTGCGTTGAACGATTTCGTCGATTTTTTCTTGTGTTGACCAACCCATTTCAATCAAATCTGGAACTGGAATACCTGCAACAGCAGAATAACGTGTCAATGGAACCATTGTATCGCCATGACCACCAAGTACAAATGCAGTTACGTCTTCAACAGAAACGTTGAATTCTTCTGCAAGGAAATAACGGAAACGTGCGCTATCAAGAACACCAGCCATACCAACAACTTTGTTTTTTGGAAGGCCAGATGCTTTTTGTAAAACGCCAACCATCACGTCTAGTGGGTTTGTGATACAAATAACAAATGCATTTGGGCAGTTGTTTTTGATGCCTTCGCCAACAGACTTCATCACGCTTGTATTGATGCCGATCAAATCATCGCGGCTCATGCCAGGCTTACGTGCAACACCGGCAGTTACGATAACAACGTCAGCATCTTTGATGTCTGCATAGTCATTGGCACCAGATACGCGTGCATCGAAACCTTCAACAGGAGATGCTTCTGCGATATCGAGGGCTTTACCTTGTGGGATACCTTCAGCGATATCAAATAAAACGATGTCACCCAATTCTTTTAAACCAGCTAAAAGAGCTAAGGTTCCGCCAATATTACCTGCGCCTACGAGTGCAATTTTATTGCGAGCCATGATAATTAATCCTTTATAATAGTGCCGATGAGATGCTGTTCATACGCTTCGAAAGACATCGGCAATGTAATTAACGAAGCGAAATTTGCATATTGCCTAAACCAGTTGAGCCTAAATTTCAAGGTCAACCATTCGTGAACAATCAATTGATATGTGTTTTATATAATATAAGCCTGTATACCCTATGAGAATATTATGAAACATTCTGGTCAAAACTTCTAAGATAACTTATAGAGCATATAGAAAATTTTTGGCATATTTTACTGATTGGTATTCTGACGATGATTATCTTTGCGCCGCTTCGACGCTTATATGACTGGACTATGGATCTTGCTGCACATCCGCATGCACTTTGGTATCTTGCTATCATTGCCTTTGCGGAAAGTTCATTTTTCCCCATCCCGCAAGATGTAATGATGATCCCTATGATTTTGGCCTCTCGTGAGAAGGCCTTTAAAATTGCATTGGTCGCGACGATTGCGAGTGTTTTAGGTGGCGGCGCAGGCTATTATATAGGAGCAGGTCTTTATGATGTTATTGGATTACCAATTATAGAATTTTATGGCTATACCCATAAATTTGACCAATTCCAAGGATGGTATGGCGAATGGGGTGAATGGATTGTGGCGGCAGGGGCCTTCACACCGATCCCATATAAGGTGATCACCATCGCCAGTGGAGTTGCGGAAATGGATTTATTTAATTTCATGTCCGTGTCTGTTGTTGGGCGTGGCGCACGTTTCTTCCTTGTTGCTGGCCTTCTTTGGTTTTTTGGAGAGCCAATTAGACGCCTGATTGAAGAACGCTTTGGTTTGGTGACAACTTTATTTTTTGTACTGGTTATAGGTGGCTTTGTTGCGATAAAATTCATAGTTTAATTGTTGAGAGGTTAAAATACCCATGAAAAACTTCGATCTATTCTCTGCTAAAACAGCGGCTTATCTTTTGCTTTTAAGTGCAGTGGTCGTTTTAGGGGCTGCACATGTGTTTGAATATGGATTTGGATATGAACCTTGTAAATTATGTCTTTATCAACGCCTGCCATGGTGGTTGGCTATTGGTTTAGGGTCTTTGGCCATTAATTTCAGAAAACGAACTCATTTAATGGTAATGCTTACCTTGTTAGGTGGAATTACATTATTGGCGGGGGCAGTGATTGCGGGTTATCATACGGGTGTGGAATATAAATTATGGGCAGGGCCTAGTGGTTGCACGGGAACTGTTGGTAGTGCGGATATGACATTAGAGGAATTAAAGGCGGCTATCATGTCGACTGCACCTGTACGTTGTGATGAAATTCCATGGAGCCTTTTTGGCATTTCTATGGCAGGATATAATTTTATTATTTCATTGTTCATGGGCTTGTTTATCATTCATGGGGCATGGTTTAATAAACGAAAATCAATATTAGGATAATGCCAATGGGTGTTGTCTTAGACAGAAAGTTATCAGGCGATGGCAAAAACAGCATTGAAAAAAGGCAAGAAATTAGGTCCAAAATATTATCCGGGTGACCCTGTTCCTGATGCTGCGTTGGAACGTATGATACGTGTGGATCAAGCGGGTGAATATGGGGCAAAGCGTATTTACCAAGGGCAAATTTCTGTTTTAGGCGATACAGACATCGGCCCCACATTGAAACATATGCAAGACCAAGAACAAGAACATTTGGATTATTTCAATGATCAATTGGTAAAACGTAAAATTCGCCCAACAGCGTTAACGCCTATATGGCACGTGGCAGGTTTTGCTCTTGGCGCCGCCACCGCAATGATGAGCAAAGAAGCGGCCATGGCCTGTACTGTAGCAGTAGAAGAAGCTATTGATGAACATTATACAGAACAACGTGATCAATTAATCCAAGAAGATAGAGAGCATGAATTGGTAGAAACGATTGAACGTTTCCGCCAAGAAGAGTTAGAACATCGTGATATTGGTTTAGCGAATAATGCAGAACAAGCAGCGGGCTATCCCATATTATCAAGTGCGATCAAAAGGGGCTCTAAGTTAGCAATTTGGCTTGCAGCACGGATCTAATTTTCAAAGTCAATTCGCCTATATTTTAGATTGAATTTCAAGGAATACCTTATGGAACAAGAAACAGAAAAGCTTCAAGAATTTTGGCGTATTATTCAAGATGCTGTCATGGGCTATGGCCCAGATATCTTGGCCGCGCTGATTATTCTAATTGTGGGTTGGTTTCTGGCGAAAGCATTAAAAGGTTTGGTGGCCCGTGGGTTAAATAAAATTCCTTATATGGACGAAACCCTAAAGCCTTTATTGGGCAGCCTTGTTCATTATATGGTGATGATCATTACGCTTGTGGCTGTCTTGTCACAATTTGGTGTGGAAACAACCAGCATTATTGCTGTCTTAGGTGCTGCGGGTTTAGCCATTGGGCTTGCCTTGCAAGGAACATTACAAAATATCGCTGCGGGTATCATGTTATTGGTCTTGCGCCCGTTTAAGGTTGGGGACTTTATCGATGCCGGTGGCATTGGTGGTACGGTACAGGTTATTCATTTATTCACTACGGATATGATGACACCAGATGGAGTGTTTATGTCCGTCCCAAATTCTTCCTTATGGAATTCAAGTATTACGAATTTTTCAAGAAACCCGACACGTCGTGTGAATATCGTTATGGGTATTTCTTATAATGATGATGTGGCAAAAGCCCGTGGCGTTTTGTTGGCATTGATGGAAAATGATGACCGCGTTTTGGCAGATCCTGCCCCGCAAACTATGGTTACCGAATTAGCAGGCAGCAGTGTGAATATCTCCATGCGTTGTTGGGTTGATTCGGGTGATTACTGGGCAACAAATTGCGATATGTTGGAACAGTCGAAACTAGTGATTGAAGCCGCAGGTAT
>CBFCZA010000295.1:0-4125 GCA_965602285.1 uncultured Curvivirga sp.
TGATGGATCCGCTTGCAATGAAAATAGTTTCTCGTCCACATCCGTAACTACCGTGATTAGCGTGTGTTGCTACTTGTTGCCAATGACTTACATCAAGCCCCGTTTCTTCTAAGAGTTCTCTTTTTGCCGCAGTAATAGCTGCTTCTTCTGTATTTACAGCCCCGCCCGGTACAGTGAGGCACAGTTTTCTTATTCCTTGTTTATACTGTCTTAGAAAAAGCATATTTCCATCTTCATCAATGACTATAACCTGAGTTGTATGTGGCATATGAATATGGTGATAATCATCAATTGTTTGGTCACTTGGTGTTTCTATTGTTTGTCGGGTGACGCTGAACCATGGTTCACAATTTAGAAGAGGTGTCTCGGAAATTGTTTTCCAAGGTTTGAGGTTTGTTTTCATCGGGAGGCCTCTTAATAAAAAGTGAAAAAGAAATTTATTAAACGCGGTCTAGTGGAATGGGGCAAGTAGGTGAAGGAAAAGCCTCGCCAAGGTTAGCCATATCTTCTGCATCTAAAATGATAGCCAAACTCTCGATGTTTTTTTGAATATGCTGAATATTTGACGATTGAAATATTGAAAAAACATTAGGATTACGCATGAGAAATGCGAGTGCAATTTGATGTTCTGTTGCGTTATGTTTTAATGCTATTTCCTTGATGGATGTATTTGACATAGACCTGCCCTGATCAAAAGGGGCATAAGCCATAATTGTTGAATGGGCGTTTTGAACAGCAGGAAGCATGTCCCCTTCAATTCCTCGCTTATTCAAATTATAGATAACTTGATTTGTTTGAATTTGATCTTTGCCTACATAATTCCATGCTTTTTTTAATTCGTGCATTTGATAATTACTTACACCAAAAGATCTTATCTTTCCTTGTTCCTTAAGTTTAATAAAATTATCAAGTATTTGTTCTATTTCATCTTCAACACACCAATGAACTAAATATAAATCTATGACATCAACGTTAAGACGCTTTAGGCTGTTTTCACAATGCAAAATACCAACGTCACCTTTCGCATTTTGTGGAAAAACTTTTGTTGTTAAGAAAACGTTATCTCTATATGGCTTGATGGCCTTCCCAACTATTTGTTCCGCGCCCCCATTACCATACATGTCGGCGGTATCAATAGTCGTTAATCCATGTTCGATACCATACTGTAATGCGCGTATTTCTTGTTCTGCTTGCGAAGGGGTCGATCCAAACCCACCAGTTCCCATACCTAATTTGGAAATAGAATGCCCATTTGGCAGCATGATTGTATTTTGCATGATGGATAATTCTTTTCCTTGAAACTAAGCTGGATTGTAAAATTGGAAACGATCTAAATATTAATGGGAAGTTATGTGATTCGTGATAGGATGCGAAGAAAATAATAGCGGATGGATTACTTAAGCATATGAAACAACAGTTAGAGATAAATCATTTCGAAAGCTTGAATGAAATATTAGCGGTAAAAACAGATGATAGGCAGCAAGCCATAAAGCATGCCTTTCAATTAAAGTGGGCTGATGGTTATCAATGCGCAAAATGTGATTCTGAGGAATATTTTCCTTCAGAAGAATATCCACAAATAATAATCTGTAAATCATGTCAACATTCAGAATATGTAACAGGTTTTAGAAATGTGGATAATTATCTGAATTATTCTTCATCATTAATTTCCTTCGATGAAAATGCAGAGAAGAGCGGGGAAAGAGTTTTTTTTAGTGCTTTTCACGCATTCTTGATGGATGGATCCGAAGAAGATTTATATTTACTGGGAATCATTCGGGACTTTTTAAAGAGCCATGGTGGAAGGTATGGGTTGTATATCGGTGGCGATTTTTCAACATATATTCATAACTATATGCCTGAAATATTAGAAAATGCCGCCGGTTTAATATGTGATCGAGATAGCGATCTTTCTTTCTGTACTGGCAGGCATGAAGTGAAAGTGTCCCCGGATGATGGGTGTCGTGTTTTTGATTACATTTTTCTATTGGACCATAGATTTTACCGACGTCAAATCATGCGCCAACGCCTAGGCTATACCATCAAAGCAGCTTGCCCAGATGTATTACTCTCTTTGGCTCAAAATAAGATTCCTGAAAAAGCATGGCTTAAGTATGAGGCTACTATATATCCAGCAGTTTTGCCGGAAATTCATGTGCCTGACGATACACAATTGGTTTTATTAGATGCGCCAGGCCGAATGCTGGCTGGTCCACCAATTGGGTTAGGATATGTGAACAAAGCATTAAAGAAAGTTGATATTCCTTATTGTGTGATTGATTTGGATACAGTTGCCTATCACCGTTATCATGTGAGTAGAATTTTTGATAGCAATGGGCCTGTTTTAGCGCCAAACGGTGATGACATGGGCAGTGAACCATGGGCCGCTTCCAACGAAAAAATGTGGGTCGACGAAGGAGCTGTTGAGTATTTTGCTCCTGAAATGGATTGGATCATTGAAGAGTTATTACGAGTTAATCCAAAAGTTTTAGGTATTTCAGTCCATCAATTAAATATGGTGTTTTTTAAGAAATTAGTGGCACGACTACGGGACATAATACCAAACCTACAAATCGTTGTCGGCGGGTTTACAGCAAACAATCCTGATGCAGGCCCCAAGAATTTTCCTGATTTTGATTATATGGTGATTAATGAAGCAGATGATCTGATTTGCGACTTAATGGAAACACTTGTTTCTGGTCAAAAGCCTAAAAACCTACTTGGGGTTATTTCCAGATATGATGATCCTGACCACTTATTTAAGCTAGCACCTTTACCTGCAAAATTAGACGAAATCGGCATGCCGGATTATGGTTGGGCTGATTTGGATTCCTACCGCGCTCACAATGGTTATATTCGACTGCCTATTATATCTAGCCGTGGTTGCAAATGGTCAAATTGTACCTTTTGTTCAGAAAGGTTTTTTTGGAGGGTTAGATCCCCTCATTCTGTGGTCGATGAGATGGAATGGCATTTCAACCGTGGCATGAGAGATTTTATGTTTCAAGAAAGTGATTTTAACGGACGACCTGAGCTTATTGAACAAATGTGTGATGAAATTGTCGCGCGCAATTTAGATATTAGTTTAACAGGGCAAAACAGAATTAATAGCCGCTGTGGTCCAGATTTTTATCCAAAAATGAAAGCCGCGGGGTTTAATTCAATTAGATTTGGCGTTGATGCATGGGCTAGGAATACTCTCAGACTGCAAAGAAAAGGTTATACAAAGGAAACTATAAGGAAACATCTGATCGAGGCCACAGAAGCGGGAATAAAGGTTGATGTGAATGTCGTTATCGGTGTTCCTGGTGAAACTGAATCCGATGTACAAGAAACGATAGATTTTCTTTTAGAAATGAAACCTTACATCCATTTAATCGCAAATATTAATCCACTTGGAATTGGAAACGGTTCAATTTATTGGGAAGACCCTGAGGCACATAATATTCATTTTAATGGAAATAGAGATGAGTTATTTGCAAAAAACTTGCGCTATATCGAACCAGATAAGTGGTATAGTCTCGATCCATTTATTGATCAAGAAATTCGAATGTCGCGATTTAAACAAGTTGTTTCTGCCGTTACAGATGCAGGTATGAACTTGATGGGATATGCGATAGCTATTTCAGCTGAAAACATAAAACGATCAGGGAAGAACACAATTGAAAATGAGGAATATGTGAAAGATACCTTGTTGCAAACTGAACCCTCCAATTCATCATATAGGCAGGATCAGATAGATAGCACAGAACAATCAATGATCCATAAGCAAGGAAATCGCTATTATCGAGTTGTGTAATATTTATCCATTATCTATTTTCAGTCTTAGAGGTTTATCGCGTTGCTTGTCACAAGAAACCTATATGTATAGTCTGCCTTCAAGATTTAAAATATTCTGAATTAAGGAAGTTTCTATGACTAATATTAATGATGTTGTGATTTTGGATGGCGCGCGTACTGCCATTGGTGGTTTCGGAGGAAGCTTAAGCAGCTTAACACCTGCGGAACTTGGGGCTGCTGCGGCGAAGGAAGCGATTGAGCGTTCCCATGTTGAGCCGGAAGATATCGATCATTGTGTTATTGGACATATCATTACGACAGGCCCTGCCGATGCGTATCTTAGTC
>CBFCZA010000296.1:0-4070 GCA_965602285.1 uncultured Curvivirga sp.
TGGGTTTAGATATAACTCCTTCATCCCCTCCTTCTGGTGTTATTAAATTTAAAGGTGATGCCGATTTAAATTCTAAACTTTTAAAAAGTTCCGTAAGTAGTTCTGGATTAGACATCGTTTTATTACGGGATTATGGGGATGCATTAAATGATCTAGAGGCCTTAGATACAAAATTAGATATTGGATTGGATATCGAGTATGATTTTGAACAAGGCCGGCTGGACTCTGCTTTAGTTAACGTGAATGCAGGAAAGGGAATTGTTCGAATACCTGCATTCTTCCCAGATGAATTAAAATTTGATACCTTATCATTTGATCTATCCGCTATCGATCAGTTTGCAGAAATTAAAATTCCAAATTTAAAAATTAAAATTCCTGAAGCATTATTAAATGGGTCTTTTTCCGCGATACATAATTCAGACGGTATAAAAGAAAATGGGCTATATGAAATTGAAGTGAGTGCTAAGGGTACTAACTTCAAAATGAAGTATTTGGATAAATATTGGCCACCGACATTAGGTGTTGATGCACGTGAATGGGTGGTGGGGAATATTCCTAAAGGGGATGTTCCTGAAGTCACCCTTGCATTAAAAGGAAATGTTGACCCTAAGTCTGGGGTTTTCGAAATGATCGATGTGGGTGGGGATATTTATCTTGAAAATGCAGATGTGCATTTTTTGCGCCCCCTTCCTCCCGCGACTAAGGCTATCGGTCATGCTACCTATGGGAAAGATTGGTTCAAGATTGATGCTAAAATTGGACGTGTGGGTAATTTAGCCGGCGGCGATGATAATAAAGGTAGCGGAAGCGGCCTTGTCTCATTTACAGAATTAGGCACAACTGATGTTGCGCATATTCGTCTTCCATTTTGGGGCCCTATTGATGAAGGTATGGCCTTTATAGACCAAGATCCCTTGAATTTAGTGTCTGCTTTAAATATGCCTGTTGCAGCTATTACAGGGCAGGCAGAAGGCGTTCTTACCTTAGATTTTAACCTTTCCAAAAAGTTGACTGTCAAAGATGTGAAAGTCGATGTCGTCGCAAAACTCAAAGATGTGAAAATGGAAGGGGCTATTCCAGATCGTGTCATCCTTGCTGACGATCTTGATATGGCGGTTTCTCATAATGATATGACCGTGAAAGGAAATATTGAATTAGAGGGCTATCCTGTGGCGGCTACATGGTTTGAAAACTTTCAAGTAGATAAAAAAATCCATAGAAACTATCAACTCCATGGGACCGCCGATAATAAGTTTATAAAGCGCTGGGGGGGATCTGTTCAACCATATTTAGAGGGTGTGTTTGGATATCAAGCTGACATCACATATTATAAAGATGGAACTACAGAAATTAAGGGTAACTTGGGTTTAGCAAATACAGGCCTTCTTCTTTCAGACTTGAATTGGAGTAAACCATACACGATCCCAGCTGAGCTTTCTTTTGAGATTTCACAACAAGAAAATCAAAATGTAAATGTGGACAAGCTAGCCTTTCAATCTGATGATTTAAACATTCTTTCTTCGGCAGTTTTAAAGCCGGATTGGAGCGCACCTGAATCCATTGATATAAAATATTTACGACAAGGTGATACGGATGTAAATGCAAAAATTATTTGGGAAACGACTGAACAAGTTAATATATCTGTTGCAGGTAAATCACTAGATGTTACGGGTATTCTTGATCGTGTTATGGCGGTGGAAGTTGATGATAATGCTTCTTCTATGCCCCACGTGAATATAGATTTATCTTTAGATCAAATAACTGCTATTCCGAAGAAAAAATTGAATAATGTTGTGATATCTATAGCGCATTCAGGGGAGAACTTATCAAAGCTTGAATTGACTGCAGACCTGACAAACAACCAAAAAATAGTTGCGAATTATAATGAAGTTGCTGATGCAAATGGGAACAATCTTGAACTGACGACGACTGATGCAGGGCAGATGCTGAAGGATCTGAATTGGTTTGATAATATTGAAGGTGGAGATGCTGTGATTACAGCACGAAATATTGATGTAGCGGGTGGCATCAAAGGGAATGTAGAGGTCACTCCATTTAAGTTAACCGAAGCCCCCATCATTGGGCGCGTATTAGAAACTGTTTCTCTGACAGGGTTGCCCAGCGCATTAAGCGGAGAAGGTATGGAGTTTAATGCCTTTGAAAGCGATTTTGAAATGGTCTGGGATAACATCTCTGTTGAAAAAGCCAAGCTTTACAATAAGTCGGTCGGGCTTTCCATCACAGGAGAGTATGATCTGGATAAGGATCAAATTAAAGCGCAAGGAACTGTGGTTCCGGCTTATGGCTTAAATCAGGCAATAGGGGCGATCCCCTTGCTTGGATGGATATGGACGGGTGGCGATGGTGGGGGATTGTTTGCAGCGACCTTCTATGTGAATGGAACTAAAGAAGATCCAGATGTTACGGTTAACCCTGCGTCTTTATTGGCGCCTGGTGTCTTACGCAAGATTTTTGATTTGCCAACAGACGGAAACTATAAAGCAATGAGTAGAATAGAAGCTGAAAATGGTCCTCTTTTGAAAAATGATGAGGAACCATCTGAAAAAGAAAAACCTGCTCAGGATTAACTCCATGAGCAGGCTTTCTTACATTATGATATTAGGCGTTACACTAATTTAAGAACAGCATGTTTCTTTTTGCCTACAGATATTTTGATGATCTTTGCAGCATCTAAATCGTTTGTTGAAAGACTATATTTTGGATCGTCAATCTTAGCGTCATTAACTTTTACCGCACCTTGTTGAACAAAGCGCCGTGCTTCACCATTTGATTGCGTTAGACCCAATTCTGTGATGGCACCAAGTAAACCAATTCCTGCGGCTAATTCAGCAGCATTTATATCTTTCGAAGGTAGGTCGTCACCGACGGTGCCTTGTTCAAAAGTTTTTTGTGCCGTTTCTGCAGCTTTAATAGCCGCATCTTCACCGTGACAAAGTTTTGTGGCTTCATGTGCAAGGATCTTTTTAGCTTCGTTAATCTCTGCGCCCTCTAGGGATTCAAGGCTGGCAATTTCGTCTAGTGGAAGTTCCGTGAATAAACGTAAGAACTTTCCAACATCCGCGTCTTCCGTATTGCGCCAATATTGCCAATAATCGTAAGCAGGAAGGCGATCATCATTCAACCAAACGGCACCGCTGGCCGTTTTACCCATTTTTGCTCCAGAAGCTGTGGTTAGCAAAGGAACAGTTAAACCAAAAACCTGTTTGTTTGTTACGCGTCGGGTTAGTTCGATGCCATTAACGATGTTGCCCCATTGATCGGACCCACCCATTTGTAAACATACATCTTTACTTCGGGAAAGTTCACAAAAATCATAAGCCTGTAAAATCATATAGTTAAATTCTAGAAAGCTTAATGTTTGCTCCCGTTCTAAACGAAGCTTCACAGAATCAAATGATAGCATACGGTTTACTGAGAAATGTTTCCCATAATCGCGCAGAAAATCAATATAGTTAATACCGCGTAGCCAATCATCGTTATTAACCATTATCGCATCGGTAGGACCATCACCAAAAGTAAGGAATTTGCTAAAAATTTTCTTAATGCCTGCAATATTCTCTTGAATCTTTTCTTCGGTTAATATTTGGCGACTTTCATCTTTACCACTTGGATCGCCAACACGTGTTGTGCCTCCACCCATAAGTACAACAGGTTTATGCCCTGTTTTTTGCAAAAGGCGTAAAAGCATGATTGGAACCATTGATCCTACATGTAAAGAATCTGCGGTTGCATCAAAACCAATATAGGCCGTAATCGGGCCTTTTTGTGCTCGTTCATCAAGGCCGTCCATATCGGTTGCTTGATGAAGAAATCCACGTTCAGTTACAGCTTTCAAAAAATCAGAATTTGGCGCAGTCATTGATCTTTGCTCTTTTCTTTTACGTCGTATTTATAGACAATAGTAATTGGTAATATGTTGGGGATTTATCATGTCTTTAACGACACTGCAATGTGGCAATATCTTTTAACTTTCAAAATTTAAGGCTTGAGAAAAAATATGGCAGGTTCCGCAACTTCTGAATGGTGTATTGGTTTAATGAGTGGCACTA
>CBFCZA010000297.1:0-4068 GCA_965602285.1 uncultured Curvivirga sp.
TCGTATCTATCACGGCAAGTTATTACAATATTAAATTTCATTATATTTCTCCCAATTCTGGACTTTATAATTGGTACCGTTCAATAATTAATCCTATAATTAACTGATTTTATTTATTTTTTTATCATTAATAAAGAAGTAATTTTGATTTTATTAGGAACCAATATCATTGATTGTGAATAAAGGTTAGCAGTGCTGTCCTAAATTGCAAGTAATATTATTACCCAAAATTGTTTTTTTATTACAAAGTATGATGATCTCCATCACGATGCTATCTTGCTTTTACTGGGTATTATAGTCTATACCGTGCACGTATGTGAAATATCTTTTTCGTTATTTAACGTGATAACCCTAGGGAAAATTATTATGACAGTATTAGTAACAGGCGCAGCTGGTTTCATTGGCATGCATGTATGTCAGGTATTGTTGGCTCGTGGGGAAAAGGTTGTCGGTATTGATAACCTTAATGATTATTATGATGTTGAATTGAAATACGCACGACGTGATCGCATTAAGGATCATGAAAATATGGAATTTGTACAGTTAGATATAGCGGATCAAGAAGGGTTGGCTGCCCTAACAGAGCGTCGTTCAGATATTGACCGTATTGTTCATTTGGCTGCACAGGCAGGAGTTCGATATTCATTAGAAAACCCGCATGCATACGTCACAACAAATGTGATGGGGCATTTGAATATAATGGAACTTGCCCGCCATAAAGAAGGGGGCGTTAAGCATATGGTTTATGCATCTTCTTCTAGTGTTTATGGCGGAAATACAAAGTTGCCATTTTCTACAGATGATGAAACAGAAACCCCTATTTCTTTATATGCAGCAACAAAAAAATCTGATGAATTAATGAGCCATACTTATGCACATCTTTTCCGTATTCCAATGACGGGTTTACGCTTTTTCACTGTTTATGGCCCATGGGGACGTCCTGATATGGCTGCCTACATCTTTACAAATAAAATGATGCATGGGGAAGAAATTCCTGTTTTCAATAACGGGGAAATGATGCGTGATTTTACTTATGTTGATGATATTGTGAATGGCATTATTAAATGTCTTGATAATCCACCAGAAGTTAAAGACGGCGAAGCGCCATGCCGTGTCTATAATATCGGCAATAGCAATGCAGAAAAATTAATGGATATGATTGGTATTTTAGAGGAAGAAACTGGTGTGAAGGCCAAAATCGACTTCAAGCCAATGCAGCCCGGTGATGTTCCTGCTACTTATGCAGATATCGAACCTATGCGTAATAATTTTGGCTATGAGCCAACCACGCCGATCTCTGTTGGTCTACCTAATTTTGTACGCTGGTATAAAGAGTATCACCAGAAGTAATACGTTTATATTCGATGAAGCAATCTTCTAACTGTTCAACGGTGAATGGTTTGAGGATTGTATAGAACATGCCACTATTTATGGATGTTTCTATAGCCATATCAGGATCATCAGCAGTTATTGCTGAGATAGGGACGTTTTTGTAAAATTCAAACATTTCTCGGATGCGCTTCACTGTTTCCGGACCATCCATTCCGGGCATGTGAATGTCCATGAAAACTAAATCAAACTTCTTCTCAGAACATCGTTCGATAGCCTCCATACCCGACATGGCGACTTCTGTATGGTGACCCATTTTATCCAAACAAAGCTTTAGGGCATAAATATTAAAATAAACATCATCAACGATAAGGATATTGATCGGTGGAAGGCCTGATGTTGATTTTATCATATTTATACCTACGCTATATCTATTGATTAAAATGATTCTAAACTAGAATATAATACATAGTATGCTAATAAGATAGTAGTAATTATTAAAAATGAAATTTCCTAAAATTAAATCATTCTACTTCTAGGAGAAATATTTCTCTTGTGATGTTTGCAACCTGCCCAAGCATCACGCTTGCGGAGCAGTATTTTTCAGCTGAAAGTTCAACCGCACGTTCCACTTTTCCTAGGCTGAGTTTTCGCCCAGTAACTGTATATTTCATGTGGATATCGGTGAAAACTTTTGGGTCCTCATCTGCGCGGTTAGCCTCCACGTCAACAACGCAATCGGTAACATCAACGCGGCCTTTTTGTAAGATATGCAATACATCTATTGCAGAACAGCCGCCCACACCTAATAAGATAAGTTGCATTGGGCTTGGCCCTGTCTTGCCGTGAGGGGTCTCATCACCAGATGCATCGATGACAATGGAATGCCCGCTATCTGCACTGCCCACAAAACGTCGACCTTCTACCCATTTAACTCTTGTTTTCATATGATTAATCCATCTTTTATATTAGTTGTATAGAGCTTCTAATTCTTTTCCATAATTTTCTTTAATGATATGACGACGAATTTTCATTGAAGGTGTCATCATGGCGTTATCAACGCTGAATGGTTCAGTAACAAGCACATATTTTCGTGCGCGTTCGATCACTGACAAAGATTGATTCGCTCTATTTAATGATTTTTTTATGGCTTTATTAATTGCATCTGTATCGTTTCGATCAATTCCCATTTCTTTTAGGGCTTCGTAATCGGGTACAATTGCGGCCACAAGATGAGGGCGCTTGTCTCCATAGACCATGCATTGTGCTATTTCTGGTTCTAAACATAAAATGCCCTCTATTCGTTGGGGAGAGATATTATCGCCACCAGAATTAACAAGGATATCCTTTTTACGATCTGTGATCATTAGATAGCCGTCTTCATCAAGCTTTCCGATGTCTCCTGTATGAACCCAGCCATCAATCAAAACCGATGCGGTTTTTTCAGGATTGTTCCAGTAGCCATTCATATTCAATTCGCCACGAACCAAAATTTCACCATCTTCGGCAATTTTGACTTCAACATCAACCATTGGCGGACCAACAGTTTTCAACTTGTTTTTTAGGGGTAGGTTAACACTGGCAACAGGGGCGGTTTCTGTTTGCCCATAGCCTTGCAATACACGAAGGCCTAACGATAGAAAGAATAATCCAACTTCGTAATTCAAAGGGGCACCACCAGAAACGAAAGCTTTTAATCGCCCACCGAAACGGCCTTGAACTTTTTTGCGTACAAGCTTTGTCAAAAGGGCATTTACAAGCTTTTCTTTGAAAGAAAGTGATTTTGGATTTTCATAATGTTTACCCCCCAGTTCTAATGCACGCATCAATAGCTTTTGTTTCAAACCACCTGTGGCTTCCGCATTTCTGAGAACTTTTCCGCGGATATTTTCATATAAGCGTGGGACGGCGGTCATGATGGTTGGTTGAACTTCGGCAAGATTACTAAGAAGTTTTTCGATACTTTCAGCATAGTAAATCTGTGCACCTGCACCAATAGGGAAGAACTGCCCTGCAGTATGCTCATATGAATGGCTTAATGGTAAGAAAGATAGGAAGACTTCTTGTTCTTTCCCAAATCCGGGAAGCATGGAAAGGGCGTCATGGGCGCCTTTACAGTTGCAAATAATTGCCCCGTGGGAAAGCATGACGCCTGCTGGTACACCACCTGTACCCGATGTATAAATGACACAACTCGTGTCAGAACGCGGGATGGATTTTGCTTTCTCGCGGATGTCATCAGGTAATTTACGACCCTGACTTTGGACTTCTTGCCAATTGATGATCTTAAGGCCTTGGCTTGGTTTTTTTGACGGTTTTTCAATGCTGATAATTAGGCTGCAGTCTGTTCCTGCCGCTGCGGGTAAAAAGTTTTGCAAAAGGGTATCTGTAGAAACAATAGCCACCTTAGCACCAGAATCATTGATGACATGTAGATGATTTTCTGTCGTGTTTGTTGTATAGGAAGGCACGGCGATCGCACCAATAGACATGATTGCAATATCTGCTATCAACCATTCTGGGCGATTTTCTGAAAGTAAAATAACGCGATCACCAGCCTGCACCCCATTAGCTTGTAAGCCGCGCGCTAGGGTAGATACCTGTGCTGCTACGGCAGGCCAACTTAAACTATTCCAAATACCCTTTTTGGAATCACGCGCCCAAAGAAAGGGGGTATCTCCCATTTCTTCAGCTTTGTCGAAAAACAAACTAGGTAAATTGAGGGCTGAATCATATTGT
>CBFCZA010000298.1:0-4031 GCA_965602285.1 uncultured Curvivirga sp.
ACAAGCATTCACCGCAAGAAATGGAAAATTCTCCGGCATATTGAATTGGATATGGTTCAAACGTGCAGTACGGTTCATATCATGCACAGAATATTCGCCCTTAAAAGGATATTCCGTAAGTGGTTTACTACCTACCATTTTAAAGATAGATCCTAACAAGAAAGGCCGCCACTTGATTTCAGCCCCATGTTTTTTAGCAATATCACCAATTTTCATCGCGCCCATATAGCCATATGGCGAAGAAAACTCATAATAAAATTCGATTACTTTTCCCACTGTTATTTCCTTATGGTTTTAACATGATTACCAAGGGATTGGCGCACCATCAAAATTGAAGAACAATCCATTATAGTTATTTTGTACCGCAGGGTTCACTGAATCGATCACGCCCCTCATTCCTTTTGCACTTGTAGCAGTATCAATGTCTGCATGCACACCGCCCATTTCTGTTTGTACCCAGCCCGGATGCAACATGACACATGAAATATTTTGATCTGCTACATCTTGCGACAAACAACTAACAGCCATATTCAATGCCGTTTTTGAAGATCGGTAAGCATAAGCACCCCCACCATTCCTTGTGATGGACGCCATCTGTGAAGAAGTAAAAGCCATCACGCGCCGATCAGAAGCCGCAACATTTGAAGTTAATTTTTCGGCTAATTTCAAAGGGGCAACTGTATTGATTTCAAAAGACTTGAGCCACCCTTCCCTTGAAATCTGACTAAGGCTTTCGCCCTTATCCAGATAAACGCCTGCATTATTCCATAAAACATCAATAGGTGTATCCCCTAGCTGATCTGCCAAGGCATCAATAGAAGCATCATCCGTTAAATCAAGACCAACCCAATTCACGCCAGAAACATTCGCCTCATCAGGATGACGGCATGCCCCAATCACGTCCCAACCATCGGCCACATAGCTTTCTGCTAATGCCTTGCCAATTCCACGATTTGCACCCGTTAATAAAATCCTCGGCATAACAACCCCTCCCAATACATAAGACAAAACTTATTCTGATCCTGCACCACGACGCGCGGTGACTTCAATCTCTATTTTCATCTTATCGTCAATTAAGCCGGCAACCACACAAGTCGCCGCAGGCTTTGCTTTTTTAAAATACCCACCCCAAATGGGTGCTACTTGATTAAAGTAAGCCTTATCAGTGATCGTATATTGAACGCGAACCACGTCATCTAAACAAGAACTAACACGCTTCAAAGCGGCCTCGATATTCTTAAAAGTTTGATGTGTTTGATCCTCTACATCATCAGATAGGGTCATGGTTTCATAATCCATCCCAGTGGTTCCCGATACATAGATGACATCGCCATCTACAAAAATACGGGAATAGCCTGCTAGTTCTTCGAATGTAGAACCTGACGATAATCGTTCAACCATTGTTGCATCCTTTGCGTTTCATCTATCTGTGCGTTATCCAAAATACTATAAATGCAAATAAATGATCCACCAGCGAATTCTAGTCACAATAGATTTGATCAAAAAGGGGACTCTTGAAAACATCAAGAACCCCTTTTCTATTTCATATGTTTGGCGATTATTTAGTTTCTTCGAAAATTTCACGCCCGATGAGCATACGGCGAATTTCGCTTGTTCCCGCCCCAATTTCATAAAGCTTAGCATCACGTAAGAAACGACCCGTTGGGGATTCATTAATATATCCCATACCACCAAGAACCTGAATAGATTCCAATGCCATCCATGTTGCCTTTTCAGCAGAATAAAGAATTGCACCCGCCGCATCTTTACGTGCTGTTTCCCCACGATCACATGATTTAGCAACCGTATAGACATAGGATTTTGTAGCATTCATGATGGTATACATGTCTGCGATTTTACCTTGCATCAATTGGAATTCACCAATGGCCTGGCCGAATTGTTTACGTTCGTGAATGTAAGGAAGAACCACATCCATGCAAGATTGCATTATACCTGTTGGGCCACCTGAAAGAACTGCACGTTCATAATCAAGACCACTCATCAAGACATTCACACCACGGCCAAGGCCGCCAAGAATATTTTCTTCTGGTACTTCACAATCTTCGAAAACAAGTTCGCCAGTGTTGGAACCACGCATCCCCAATTTATCAAGCTTCTGTGCAACAGAAAAACCTTTAAAATCTTTTTCAATGATAAAGGCAGTGATGCCGCGCTTTCCAGCTTCTGGATCTGTTTTCGCATAGACCACAAGAGTATTTGCCTCTGGGCCATTTGTAATCCACATCTTTGATCCGTTTAAGACATAATGATCACCTTTCTTCTCTGCTTTCAAACGCATAGAAACAACATCAGAGCCTGCGCCCGGCTCTGACATTGCCAAGGCACCAACATGCTCCCCAGAAATAAGCTTTGGCAGATATTTTGTCTTTTGCTCTTTCGTGCCGTTTCTATGAATTTGGTTCACACAAAGATTAGAATGCGCACCATAACTAAGCCCCACAGCCGCAGAAGCACGCGAGATTTCCTCCATGGCAATCACATGTTCTAAATAGCCCATACCAGAACCGCCATATTCCTCGCTGGCGGTCATACCTAAAAGACCAAGGCTTCCCATTTTCTGCCATAAGTCTGCAGGGAAATTATCTTCTTTATCAATATCAGCTGCGCGCGGTGCTATTTCATCAAAAGCAAAGCTTCGTACAGTATCACGTAGCATATCTGCAGTTTCACCAAGGTCGAAATTTAATCCCGGATATGAATTAGGAATCATCTGTTTGCTCCATTTTCTAAGTTATGTGTTTCTGAAAAAGCTACTCAATTAAGCTGGCTCATCAGACAT
The DNA here is from genome assembly GCA_965602285.1 of uncultured Curvivirga sp. Taxonomy (GTDB): domain Bacteria; phylum Pseudomonadota; class Alphaproteobacteria; order UBA8366; family Aestuariispiraceae; genus Curvivirga. The sequence goes on from CBFCZA010000298.1 coordinate 2,801, forward strand.
ATTTCGCATTACCATCATCGTGCCCAATGTGGTGGCACAATGTTTTTCAACACCATCCTTCACAACATAAAGGTCCGCCTGGCTAATTACTAAACTACGTCCGGGCTTTATCACCCGTCCTTTTGAAATTAATTTATCCCCTTGGGCTGGGGCTATAAAGTTTATCTTATATTCGACAGATAGAACGGACGATGTTGCTTCCATCAATGAAAAGGATGAATAGCCACAGCCGTTATCTCCTAGCGTTCCTACAACCCCACCATGGAAAAAACCATGCTGCTGCCCTAACCCTTCATGAAAAGGAAGCTCTATCTCAACATACCCCGGTTCAACCAAAATGATGCTCGCCCCTAATGTTCCCATAAACTTCTGTCGAGAGAAGCTATCTAAAACACGGGTTTTATAATCTGGATTACGCGGCACCATCTTCATCCCAATTCTGCCATGCGACTAGAAATCTTAGCTTCTACCTCTTGCAATTCAGCTTCTGCAGCATCCAAATCCTGACGTTTTTCTTCTAATTCAGATTGACGCATTTTAATTTTATCAAGCAGAAGGCTTAATTGCCCGCGCTCCCCCTCGACATCATCATACATATCGATGATCTCAGAGATCTCATTCAAGGTAAAACCTAACCGTTTACCACGTAAAATAAGCTTTAAACGAACTCTATCGCGCGGTAAAAAAACACGCGTCTGTCCACGCCTTAAAGGATGAATCATGCCTTTATCTTCATAAAAGCGAATAGTGCGCGTGGTTACATCCAATTCGTCAGCCAACTGGCTAATTGAATATTCACGTGATGTTGTTTCTTGTACCATAGCAATGTTACCTGTGATAAAATAAAGCTCTGATGATATGACTTCTTGTGTATTTTAGGACATCACAAATAGCAGATCATCAATTCATTATAGATTTAACATAATATAGTTTACCTTTACGTAAACGTAAAGTGAAGTTCTTTTTTAAATTTTCTCAATTTTTCCAACATTATCTTGTATAGTAGATTTAGATCATGCCCCTAAAAAATCGCCTAACCCCTTACGGAGACATCATTACACATCCTGCACGTGGGGCATTTATGGGAAACAGGGGGATTTTACATGATGAAAACAAAACCATAAAGGCACCACGATGGCGGCACAAAGCTTGGATCATTTGCCTTTTAAACTTTAAGGACAGACATCGTATTGTAATGTCACCTAATAGATATACAGAACTATTCTTTTAC
>CBFCZA010000299.1:0-4026 GCA_965602285.1 uncultured Curvivirga sp.
TTCACTATCAGATTCCTATTTAGCTTTAACGATAATAACCATCCTTTTTGCTTTAGTTTCTTAAGGGCGACCTCCAACCAAACAGATAACGTGACATGGGATTCAATATTTGCTCGCTGACGAATAGCATCAGGTGAATTTGACGCCTTTTCCCCATCCATATAAGGCGGATTGGTCAACACCATATCAAATTGGTTACCTTTAACTTGAGGGAGAGACCGATCCAACAGATCCCCACAAACTGCTGTGTATGAATCTTCAAAACCGTTCTGCTTCGCATTTATCAAGGAAAGTTTGGATAAGTCTTCTTGAAGCTCTACCCCCGTCAAAGCCACATTAGGGCACCGCGCAAGATAACATAAGCCCACCGTCCCAACACCAGCACCAAGGTCCAGCACATTACCCTTTTTCAGTTCAGGTGCCGCAGCAGCCAACAAAACAGGATCCATTGCCGCACGATACCCCACCACAGGCTGAAAGATTTTTAACTTGCCCCCAAGAAAATCATCCTCGGACAATCCTCTTTCTTTCATATCCTCTGAAAGATGCTCAAAAGCTTCATCTTTTGTCATCTGATGCATCCAATTGATCGATTTTCTCTAGATCTATAAGAATTTTTCGTGCTTCCATAAAATCCTCGTCTATGACCATTAACCGACTTGGAAAAAGGCACGTATGATTATACACAGCACCCATATTTTGATCATAAGTGAAAACAGGAATATCTCGTTCTTTCAACATTGCCTGAACATAAGAAACCTCAACAGGATCAAAGCTTGAATAGATCTCTTTCATTTGTTCAAATCCTGCATGATTTTCTACCCAAAACAAACCATTCACTTGACCCATCGCCCGCAATAACTATGGTGCATTTATGGTCAGGGTGCAGATTTCTATTCTAGAGGTCAAGCCTATATCGTTAAAGTTTTAAAACTGCCGAGTAAAACTCGTAGTTAAGGAGCCTACCAATGGGCATCGTTGTTGATATTAATGAAAATCAATCTTCCGACAAAGCACCCAACATCGATAATTTAATGAAGTTGGTTGATAAGGATATCGTTCGGGTAAACCAACATATCATCGACAACATGCAAAGCCCTGTTGCCCTTATCCCACAACTTGCAGGGCATTTGATTGCAGCCGGCGGAAAACGCTTGCGCCCGATGCTAACCCTAGCCGCAGCACAACTATGTGGCTACACCGGAAGCCGTCACATTGGTCTAGCCGCCTGCGTAGAATTCATTCATACGGCAACCCTTCTTCATGATGATGTTGTTGATCAATCAGACCTTCGTCGTGGACAAGATAGCGCACGTGCCATCTGGGGAAATGAGGCCTCTGTCCTTGTAGGCGATTTCCTTTTCTCTCGGTCCTTCCAATTAATGACTGCCGATGGGTCCTTGCCTGTTTTGAAAATTCTATCTGATGCGTCTGCAATCATTGCAGAAGGCGAAGTCATGCAATTGATGACAGCCCATGATCCAAAAGCCCGCGAAGAAGATTACTTAGCCGTCATCAAATCTAAAACTGCCCAGTTATTTGCAGCAGCAAGTCAAATTGGTGCCGTCGTATCCGAACGCCCAAAGGCAGAAGAACAAGCCTTAGAAAGCTTTGGGATGAATTTGGGAATAGCCTTCCAATTGATCGATGATTATTTAGATTTTTCAGCCAAACAAGCAGACCTTGGAAAAACAGTTGGGGATGATTTCCGCGACTGTAAAGTTACTCTACCCATCATCCTTGCATGGAGCCGTGGTACCGAAGAAGAAAGAGAATTCTGGATTCGCACGATTGAAGAAAACAAACAAGTTGAAGGCGATCTTGAGAAAGCAATGACGATCATGGAAGGGCATCAAACCTTAAGTGATACAGTTGAGCGCGCCCGCCATTATGGTTCCATGGCAAAAGATGCCTTAGGTATTTTTCCTGACAACGAAGCAAAGGCTTGCTTAAAAGAACTGGTAGATTTTTGCATCTATCGTGCTTACTAAGCAACACCTTCTAACACTCAAATATACTCAAATGCCCAACCGTCTTCTCCCACGGGATAGACGCGAATGGGCGTTGCATTCTTTAAATCATCTGTAGCTTCAAAACCAAGTACATCTTTCATGGCCCAAAAAACACCGCCATGGGCTACAACTAAGGGCATTCCTTTTTTATTTAGCTTCGCATCATTTTCGAGAGCATTCTTTAAACCTTGGGCGATCCAACCTAATTGATCCTGATATACATTTGCACCTTCATAGGATACTTCACCGCGGCGCCATTCATGATAAAGACCATCATCAGGCTTGCCTTCTGCTTCACCAAAATCCGGTTCCCGTAAATTATCATCGACGACAACCTGTAGTCCATGTGGCGCAGAAATAATTTCTGCCGTTTCAAGGGCTCTTTTTTTAGGGCTAGAATATGCCGAAGATATTTGAAGACCACTCATAGCTAGGGCCGCATCTCTTGCCTGCCCTCTGCCGGTTTCATTCAATGGAATATCTGTGGCCCCTTGCATCAACTTTTTGAAATTCCAATCAGTTTGCCCGTGGCGCACATATATGAAACTAGTCTTTGGAATATTCTTATTTGTCATTCTTATTCTTACCCTTTTGTTTTTACGTATAATCCAAAACCTAAATACCCAAAGGCGCCCAGAAAAATAAACCCTGCCATCACATTGATCATTGGCAAACTTGATCCATCGTAAAGAGACCCAACCAATAACCCTCCCAATGCTCCTGCGCCCATTTGACAGGCCCCCATCAAGGCAGAAGCCGAACTACGTTGCCCATCACCAGCCGCATCCATCGCACAAATAGGACCTGTTGCAAATAAAAACCCCATTCCAAATGCATAAAGCATTAAGCCTCCTGTAAGCACATATAAATTCTCTATTCCATTATAGGCAGGAAGAATAAGCGCAAAGGCTGAGATGATACATATTTTATTACCATAAGATAACAATCGATCCCCATCCATACGTTTTGCAAAACGCCCTACACCAAGGCTCCCCGCCATATAAGCGATAACAACAGTTCCATGCACTAAGCCAAAACCTTCCGTTGGAACCTGCAATCGTTCAATAATGACAAAAGCTCCTGCTGTCACATAAGTAAACAAGGCCCCTACCCCACATGACATGATAAAGAGGTAGCGGAGGTAACCTGCATTCACTAACAGCTTCCCATAACCACTTGCGACTTTTTTAAATTTCAAGGCATTAGGGTCAGGATAGCCCGTATCTGGTAAAAATTTCCATACCAACACACACATAAGAGCAGCAAGAAAAGCCAGCAAATAAAAATTCATCTGCCACCCCATCCAAATGAAAACATACCCTCCAATCAAAGGGCCGACCGCAGGCATCAAACCAACCATCATCCCATAAATGCTCATCAATTGAATGGAACCTTCACGAGAATAGAGAGATCGAATAACCAATATAACAACGACAGAAGGCACACTGCCAAAGAACCCTTGAATAACCCGCCCTGCAAGCAATCCCTCTACCGATATGGCTAGTGCACAACCAATGCTAGCCACCAAAAAACCTAACATACCAATCGTAAGAAGCTTTCGATGCCCAACCCGATCTGATAGAGGCCCATGGAAAAGCTGCGCAACCGCATAGGCTAATACATTCAAGCTCATTGTAAGCTGTACGGTCTTAGGGTCACTGTTCAACAATTCGGGCAGATGGGGAAGGCTTGGTGTATATAAATCAGTTGAAAGAATACTTACGCCACTACACCCAATTAATATTGCAGGAATAACCCAGTTTTTCTGAGGTTTGATGGCGTTTTGCATTTTGGAACTTACCCTGAATGAAATTATTCCATAAAACTTTGGAACATTGTTTTATATCTGTATATTTTAAGAAGGAAGTGTAACGTAACTTTTCACTTTCACAATCCACTATTCCACGATATAAACCGCCCAAGCGAAAAAAAACACTCGCAATCAACGATTAGCACCCTTAGCTCAGCTGGATAGAGCGCTGCCCTCCGAAGGCAGAGGCCACAGGTTCGAATC
>CBFCZA010000300.1:0-4017 GCA_965602285.1 uncultured Curvivirga sp.
TTGAAGGGCAGCGGCTTGGCGTAGCCCTTGGAGATGCGCTTGACATATCCCTCAACTACCCTGTGGTGTGGGGTGTCGGGGCTTTTCCGTTTTGGCTTTTCCTTTCCTTTTGTAACAGATTGAGATACAGACTTAGACTTAGACTTATCCTTGTCCGAGCATTTGGACGATAGATCGTGATTGTTGGCCTGCAATACCAATGGCAGCCATACCTAATTGGTTCCGAGTATTAGCTGCAGTAAGTGTAGCAGCCTCTTCGTTTAAATCGGCCAATGTTAATTTATCGGCGCCAGACAATAGGTTATTCACCTGACTATCTGTATAATTAATGCGTTCTTGCAAAACGGCAACGTTGGAACCAAGCTCTGATGCTTGCCCACGCAAACGACTTACAGCATTGTCAATGGTACTAATAATGCTACTAAAGGCATCTTGATCACCATCAATACTATTGAAATCATCACCAGTGACACCAAAGGCTGTAAGATCAAAACTTCCATCTGCCGCAAATGCAGCGACAGAGAATAACCCCTGTTCAGTATCAACACCTGCACCATTTAGGTTAAAGCCTTCAATGGTTAATTTGCTTTCAGCGCGTTCGTCAAAGCGAGCTTGCACTTGATTATTACCCGAAAGCAAGTTTTGGCCATTATAAGATGCATCTTGTGCGATCTGTGATATTTGATTGCCTATTTCTTTAAATTGTTCGGCTAGCGCCTTTTGCTCTACAGGGCTTGCGGATCGAGCAGACTCGGTCAAACCCTTCATTTGTTGAGCAAATTTTTCAATTGCCTCTAGGCCAATATTAGCAGTGTTAACAGAGCTAACCGCCTGATCAACGCCTACTTTTAAATCTGTTAATGTGCTGGCTTTATCCGATAATGCTTTTGCAATGAAAAATGCCAGTGGGTTATCGTTTACTTTATTAACTTTACGGCCAGTTGTCAGGTTCTCCTGAGCTTTGCCAGCTAATGCAGTGGTTTTTTTGACCGACTGCAGGGACGAAACTAGTCCCGCTGTTTTTGCGACTTCTGTCATAGCCCGCGCTCTCCTACGCAGTTAGTGATTTCCTGCTTCTCACTTCAGGTCCTCAAGTTTCTCTCATCTCCAGTATAGCACAACCTTCTGATTTTACAAAACTGGCATTAATTTAAATCATATTGGCATTTTTGATTGAAGAAAGAAGTGACGACGATCACAGATATCTATTTTTTATTTAATTGATTTGGTAGCACGTGCCAAAGCGGGCCTTAAATTCCCGAGATCCAAAACAGTCGATAACATCCGCCAACTTTCGATAAAATGGTCTCGCTCTTTAGCACCTAAAATCCTTGTCATTTCAGCATAAAGAGGGCCTCTCATCGAATCATATTCTTTATGGGCCTCTTGGCGATAGTCTTGCCATATACTATGGGTCCAAATGTCATCAAAACCTGCAGATTCGAGCAAGTCTTTATATTCTTCCTCCGTCACCATAAAATAAGAGATACCTTCAAGTTCCACGAAATAGTCAAAATCTTTACCCGTTGGTTCAGGCCCACCTAACCAGTCCCCACAAATAACTTGCCCCCCTGGTTTTAAAACGCGAAAAACTTCAGTAAAAAAAGAGGACTTATCCTGTATATGTAGCCATGCGTCCTTGCCAAAAACCACATCAAAATGGTTATCTGGAAACGGTAATGGGCCGGAATCAACCTTTTGAATAGTGATAGAATTTTCAAGGTTTTGATCTTTAATCAATTTTTTGGAACGATCTATTAGATCTTGTTCTATATCGATGCCCGTAACTTTAGCCCCATAATGTGAGACCAAAAGGCAATCAATTCCACCAAGGCCACTACCAATATCTAGAACGGATTTGTTTCTAAGGTCACAACCCTTAAGAATTCGATGTACAGCTTCTGGCCCGCCTGGAGACATAAAGCCAGCCCCCCAAATTAATTGAAGCGTCTCAATAAGTGATTCATTATATTCGTCTTCATGGGCTTCATGACTGTGACTTTGATTACTCATATGCCTCCCCTTTTTTTTCGATATATGTTTTTATATCTTAAAAGGGTAAAGGCATATGTAATTTAGGTAAAGGTAATTAGGATGTTAATTTTTTTGGCGTAACACCCGAAGTTTGCTTTCGAAATCTTCACGGTTCATATAAGCGCCCGCAAGATGACGAAGGCCTGAATATTGAGTACGCGCATGTAGCACACGCCAATTATCAAATACAACAGCCTTGCCTTCTTGTAACTGGAAAGTAACTTGCATTTTTGGATCATTTACCAACTCGTTAAAACGGCGAATAGCTTTATAGAAAAGCTTCATTTCTTCTTCTTCAAGTAAAAAAGCCGCGCGGTCAAAATTATTAAAGCTGATTTGGCGATATTTTCCATCATCATCTAAAATGATCACAGGGCGTGATGCCTGTAAATTAACACCTGGTTCAATATAGCGACCTGTAACTTTCACACGTGTTAAAACGTCAAATAGATCAGGATCTTCTTTACGCATAACATCTGCGACTTTAAAACCGTCCGCAAATACACTTAAACCGCCTTGCCCATCAAAGGCCAAACAATGAAGCATCTGTAAACCAGGCGCATCGAAACTATATGTACTATCCGTGTGGGGGCCAATTCCTGCTGTTGAGTAAGCTGTATCGCTATGTGCTAAATCTGCTTTAAAGTCCCAAAGGCCACCAAAAATACTTTCACGTATATATGCAATACGTTCAGCAAAAGAACGCGTGCATACCATATTGCTTTCCATGCCATCAACCAACGCAAAGCCAAACTCTTCTAATGTGGAAAGATAATCATTTAATCCATCTTCAGTTTCGATGACAGATTTATAATTATGTGTTTTAAGTGAATTTTGAAGGGATTCATTATTCCAAAGGTTCGGTTCTACTTTATGGTTTTCACCAAAAGCAGCGACCTCTAAAAGCTCTGCTGGGAATCTGCTGACAAAACCATCATCAGACCAAGTAACTTTCAAAACAGCACCAGAATCCAGCAAGCTATATTCTGAAACATCAATATCTAGGGGGATAGAAAATGTGTCGACTTCACGCTGCCATGTGTCTGCATTCAAACTTTCTGGCTCTGGACAATGATCACGTAACCAAAATGCAGGAAAACGAGCTGACTGCCCATTTGTCCAAGCTATTTCTAGGCTTTTATTTTCATGTTCAATGTTTTTAATCAAGTTCGACATAATTGAATCCTCCATTCGATTTAGTCTTCTAACGCATAAAACATCATGAGGTCAATCTATTTTTACAATTGTATAATAAGAAAATAATATCGCTTTATAAGAATCAATGCTAAATAGAATTAAGGGTGAATTAACAAAACTAAACACAGAGAACACATGGATAAATGGTAGAAAAAGACACTCCAAAATTCACTCGTCAAAAAGCGGATGAAAGACGTACAGCTTTGATTAATGCGACAATAAAATGTTTAGCTACAATCGGCCCACGGGCTACTTCTGTACGTGCTATTTGTGCTGAGGCAGGTGTTTCTCCGGGGCTTTTACGTCATTATTTTGACGGCAAGGAAGATCTTATAGCCTCTTCTTATGAGCATTTAACAAAGCATCTTGAGGACAAATTCAAAAGCTTATTGGATTCTAATATCCACGCCAAAGAAAAATTAAATCAAGGCTTTAAATTTTTGTTAGATGGTGAATGGGTTTCAGAAGAGATGCTGGGTGCTTGGGTAGGTTTCTGGAGTCTTCAGCAAAATGACCTTCGCATTAAAAATCATCACCATGAAGCAAATCACAGTATACGTTCAACCTTTGAAACATTACTAAATGACTTTGCAAAAGAAGAAAAATTAAACGCAAATGCTCATGACTTAAAGTTTGCTGCAATAGAACTATCAGGTCTATCTGATGGATTATGGTTAGAACTTTGTTTGGATTCAGATAGCTTTACAGGAAATCAAGCTGTCGAGATCTGCATGAACTGGCTTCAAGGTTTCAAACTAAGATTTGGTTGATCATCTATAATTCTTG
>CBFCZA010000301.1:0-3998 GCA_965602285.1 uncultured Curvivirga sp.
GCGGCCGCGGAGTTCCTTGGCCGTAAACAGCCAACCATCAGTAATGCCCTAAAAAGGTTAGAAGAAACATTCGACCAGCATTTGATTGATCGTAAACCAAACTATTTCCAAGTGACACCCGCGGGAAAATTGCTGTATCAGGAATGTGAACAGGTGTTTGGTACGGTTTCACGCCTACCTGATTTGATGGAAGATGCGAATCTAGAGGTTACGGGGCATATTGCAATTGCCATGGCAAGTCATGTGGTATGTGATTTCCTTGATGAAGTATTAAGCGATTTTTGCAAACTGCATCCAAAAGTCACTTTTGCTATTAATATCATGACCAGCACAATGGTGATGCAAAATCTGTTACAAAAAAAGGCCTCTATTGGTGTTTGTTTGGTAGGCATAAAAGATCCGCGGTTGGAGTATCAAATCTTATACCGGCAATATTTTGGTTTTTTTTGCGGTCCTAAGCATCGCCTTTTTAACAAAAAGAATATTTCCATCAAAGAATTAGAAAATGAAGACTATGTTTCTTTCCAAACGGATCACGAAACAGGCCCGCTTCACACTGTTACCTTAATGCGTACAGAGGCAAAGTTATCGCCCGACTTCAAGGGCGTTTCATCTAGTCTTCAAGAAGTCAGAAGAATGATCATTGCAGGTTTAGGGATCGGCCCATTACCTCTTCATATTGCTGAAAAAGATGTACAAGAAGGGACCTTATGGAAATTGCCACCCTATACGAAGCTCCCCACTATTGATGTGCAAGTTGTAATAAACCCAATGCTGCCCAAAAATAATGCGGAAGAGGAATTTTTAAAGCTTTTGAATGAAAGGTTATCTCAATCCCCTTTAGAGGATAGAGATTTTAAACAATGAAAAATTCTTACGCCCTATTTTTTATGCAAGGCGGCTTTTCTAGCTTCTTTAGATTCATCACTGCGCAGCAATGTCTCAAAGATGTCTAGCTCATCTAATATTCTTTGCTTTAAAGCTTCCGATTGATTTTGTTTTAGAAGGTGCTTTGTTTCTATGACGGCTTGGCGTGGTTTACTTGCTAGTTCCGTTGCTTTTGCTAAAGAGAAGGGAATTAATGTCTCTGTCGGAACAGATTGATTTACAAAACCAGCAGAAATCGCCTTCTCTACATCGAAGAAATCCCCAAATAATAATAAATCTGATGCTGCGCGATGTCCTGCTTGGGCAGGGAGTGATAGGGTGGAACCAGCTTCTGGGCAGATGCCTAAATTAACAAACGGTAATCTAAAACGTGCATTTTCGCCCGCATAAACCAAATCGCAGTGAAGCAATAATGTTGTACCAATACCTACGGCAAAACCTGAAACGGCGGCGATTATTGGTTTTCTAGTGTCATGAAGTGTCAGCAAAAACTTACCACCAGCAGACAATTCATTCGGGTCGCGTTCATTGAAATCGGCAAGGTCATTTCCAACGGTGAAACTATCTTCTAGACCATGGATCAAGATAACATTCACGTCGTTATTGTTATCGGCCTCAATCAATGCAGCACGCATATCATCATACATACCATGATTAATGGCATTTTTCTTATCAGGTCGATTCAATCCGACTGTTAAAATATGATCATTAATGGTGATGTTTATAAAATTAGCATTTTCCATTTGATCATCCATTTGATCATCCATTTCATTTAATATGAGGACTTCTATGCGTTCGATTTTGTATGATCATCCAGAGACTTATTGCTTTCAACCAAACTTTTTAGCAATGCTGACGGTGTCCAATATAAATCCCCATGGGTTTCACGATAATTGCAAATATCCTCATAAACATTATTTAACCCCATTGTTTCCGCCAAAAACATTGGGCCGCCACGATATGCTGGGAATCCATAGCCAAAACAATAAACCACATCAATATCGCTTGATCTTTGTGCTATGTTTTCCTCGAGAATTTTAAAGCCTTCGTTGATCAAGGAAAGGGTTAGGCGTTTGAGAATTTCTGTATCACTGATTTGTTTCCGTACTAGTCCCATATCAGCAGCAACTTGATTGATGATCTCAGTAACTTCTGGGTCTATGGTGCGGGCGCGTGTTTCTGGGTCATATTTATAATATCCAGAACCAGATTTTTGACCTAAGCGGCCTTTTTCTACAAGGACGTCTGCGATGCGAAAACTTTTCGGGTCGCCTTTTTGTGTGTCGGTTAAAACTTGCCGTGCCTTATAACTGATATCTAGGCCAGCCATATCTGCCACCGTTAGGGGCCCCATTGCCATGCCCCAATTTACCATGACCGTATCTATTTGTTCAGGGGTAGCACCTTCTAATAAACAAATTTGAACTTCTCGGAGATACTGACGCAACATGCGATTGCCAATGAAACCATAACAAACACGCGAGAGTGCAGGGATTTTCTTGATCTTGCCTGCAAGTGCCATTGCCGTTGCAACCACGTCATCTGATGTTTTATCTGCCCGTACAATTTCTAATAATTTCATGATATGTGCTGGGCTAAAGAAATGGAGCCCAATGACATCGGAAGGGCGATTTGTTATAGATGCAATATCATTAATGTCCAAATAGGATGTATTGGTTGCCAGTATCGTGCCTTCTTTACAGACTTCATCAAGTTTGGTGAATACTTGTTTTTTAACATCCAAGCTTTCAAAGGCTGCTTCAATCACAAGATCAACATCACCAAAGTCAGTATAATCTACTGTGCCCGTAATTAATGATGCATTTTGCTCTGCTATGCTCTCTGTCATTTTACCTTTTTTGACAGAACCATTATAAATTTTTCTTACTGTGGCGATGCTGCGCTTTACGCCTTCTTCACTGATTTCTAAGATTTTTACAGGAATTCCTGCATTGGCAAAGTTTATTGCAATACCACAGCCCATTAAGCCACCGCCAATGATCGCTATTTTTTCTATTTGGCGTATAGGTGTTTCTTTTGAGAGGCCAATTATTTTTTTAGATTCACGTTCCGCAAAGAAAATATGGCGTAATGCTGCGGATTGCCCTGATGATCTACATTTCGTGAAGTTTGCTCGTTCTATTTTTAAACCTTCATCAAAGGGTGATTTTACAGCGGCCTCAACACAATCAATAATAAGATTTTGAGCTATTTGATTTTTTGATTTTTTAGTAATGCTCTTACGATAATCATCGAAAAAACCGTCTTCTATTTCATTTTTATCGATTGTGATTTTACGTGTTATTTTAAGTTCACTTTCATTTTCGATGAGAGTTTGTGCATATTCATACGCAGCTTTCTTTAAGTCATCTGTTTCTAAAACTGCATCAATCAATCCCATATCAAGGGCTTTATTTGCTGATATCGGTAAACCTGATGTGATGAGGTCCAATGCGTTTTTAATACCTGCAAGCCTTGGGGTTCGTTGTGTGCCACCCGCACCGGGAAGAAGGCCAAGTTTTACTTCTGGTAAACCAACTTTTGCAGAAGGAAGGGCGCAGCGATAATGACAGGCCATTGCTGTTTCAAAGCCGCCCCCTAATGCGGTTCCATGAAGGGCCGCGATCACAGGTTTTGATGAAGATTCTAAGGCGGTCATTACTTCGGGTAAGAGAGGTTTTTGTGGGGTTTTACCAAATTCGGTGATATCCGCCCCCGCAATGAAGGTGCGACCTTCACATATAAGGATTATAGCCTTTGATTTGTCTGTTTGTGCGTTTTCTATTGCTTCTTTAATGCCTGCACGAACGCCATGTGATAGCACGTTAACAGGTGGGTTAGATATTGTGATGATGCCAATATTACCTTGAAGTTCGTAGCTAACAACAGACATATATTTTAGTTCCTTGTGATGGCTTTTCTTGGTTGTGGTGGAAGGTTTCTTTGATGCTTCTTGCCTCTTTTACCATGTTCCATTATGTAGAATATAATTCTAAATTAGTAAACGTGGAATTCATACATCTAAATTTTAGGGAATAATCGATGATTGGTGGTGATGAAATTCTCATGGGTCGCAAGGCAAGCGATATTTATGGGGACCTTCCAGAACG
>CBFCZA010000302.1:0-3993 GCA_965602285.1 uncultured Curvivirga sp.
GGTAGGTGGTTTCTATCGCTATCGTAGTGGTGGGGAACGTCATGCGTGGGAAGCGCAAATGATCCACACATTGCAAACTGCTGTATCTACAGATTCCTATGCGACTTATTTGAAATATTCAAAAGGAACCCATGAAGGGGCGCCTGTTAATCTACGTGATTTGTTGGATTTCGAATATAAACAAGATGCTATTTCTGTGGATGATGTGGAATCTATCACTGAACTCCGTAAACGTTTAATCGCACCGGGCATTTCACTAGGTGCGTTGAGCCCAGAAGCCCATGAAACAATTGCAATTGCCATGAACCGTATCGGGGCAAAATCTGATTCGGGTGAAGGTGGTGAAGATGCAAAACGTTATAAGCCTTATGCAAATGGGGATAATGCTTCTAGTGCGATTAAGCAGGTAGCTTCTGGTCGTTTTGGTGTTACTGCAGAATATTTAAATAACTGTCGCGAAATCGAAATTAAAATGGCACAAGGTGCAAAGCCGGGTGAAGGTGGGCAATTGCCAGGGTTTAAAGTATCCGGCATCATTGCGAAACTTCGTCATGCAACAGAAGGTGTGACTTTAATTAGCCCACCACCGCATCATGATATTTATTCCATCGAAGATTTAGCGCAGTTGATTTACGATCTTAAACAAATCAATCCTGATGCAACGGTTTGTGTGAAGCTTGTTGCGCGCGCTGGTATTGGTACTATTGCTGCGGGTGTAGCAAAGGCCCATGCGGATGCTATTTTGATTTCTGGCCATTCAGGCGGTACAGGTGCAAGCCCGCAAACCTCTATTAAATATGCGGGTCTTCCATGGGAAATGGGCTTGGCAGAAGCACATCAAGTATTAAGCTTGAACGGTCTTCGTCATAAAGTGAAATTACGTGCAGATGGTGGCCTGAAAACAGGTCGCGACGTGGTTATTGCAGCGATCTTAGGTGCGGAAGAATTTGGCCTTGGTACGGCGACACTTGTAGCGATGGGTTGTATCATGGTGCGTCAATGCCATTCAAATACTTGCCCTGTTGGCGTTTGTACTCAAGATCCCAAAATGATCGACAAATTTACAGGTACACCTGAAAAAGTTGTGAACTTATTTAGCTTTGTTGCCGAAGAGGTTCGTGAAATTTTAGCAGAACTTGGTGTTGCTAGCTTGAATGAAATCATTGGTCGTACAGACCTTCTTCGTCAAGTAAGCCGTGGTGCGGCACATTTAGATGATTTGGATTTGAATCCGCTTCTTGCCCGTGCCGATGCGGGACCAGAAGGTATGATTTGTTCTTTGGAAGGGCGTAACGAAGTTCCTGAAACTTTAGATGCGCAGATGATTGAGGATGCGGAAAATCTTTTCTCCCACGGAGAGAAAATGCAACTTCAATATAATATCCGAAATACATATCGTGCGATCGGTACAAAGATTAGTTCTAAAATCACCCGTCAATTTGGCATGTCTAAATTAACGCCGGGCCATTTGACTGTTCGTATGCGTGGTTCTGCTGGTCAATCCCTTGGAGCCTTTGCGGTTCAAGGTTTGAAATTGGAAATCATTGGTGATTCAAATGACTATGTTGGTAAAGGTCTTTCTGGGGCAGCTATTGTGGTACGTCCAATAGCGACCAGCCCACTAGAAAGCCATAAGAATACAATCATCGGAAACACAAGTTTATATGGTGCGACGGCAGGAACTCTTCATGCGGCGGGTCAAGCTGGTGAACGTTTTGCGGTACGTAACTCTGGTGCGACGGCTGTTATCGAAGGCTGTGGCTCTAACGGTTGCGAATATATGACCGGTGGACGTGTGATGATCCTTGGTTCTGTTGGCGATAACTTTGATCGTGACGGATCATTTGCCGAACGTATTAATCCAGAAACCATTGGTGTTTATAACTTAGACAGCGACTATTGGGCTGATCAATGTAAAGCCATGGTGGAAGAGCATCATCGTGAAACAAATTCTAAATGGGCTGAAACTATCTTAACAGAATGGGATCGAGCACGCGGCATGTTCCGTCATGTGGTTCCACATGAAATTCTTGGTAAGTTAGAGCAACCTGTTGACACTGTTACCCCAACTGTAGGTGCAGCTGAATAAGGGGTAGACCTTATTCACTTAGTTGTATCCTCAGGATACTATGGCGCTATTCTTCATTGAGTAGCGCCCTTTTTTTGTGATTTAGAATATTAGGATTTATCTTTTTCGTTTTGAATTTTAGCAAGTGTAGATTCAAGGCGATCTAAAATTTCTGCTTCTTGGGCCGTTTCTTTTTCTGATTTTTCCTCATAGGGGAATTCAGTTTCCGAATAGAAAGGCCATTTGAAGCTAAAGGTTTCAGGTTCTTTTAGATCAATCAGCCCCATCGCATATTGTTGAAGCATATCTTCGGCTACCTTGGCGGTGAAACCATCTGATATCTCTTTAGCCACGGCGCTTGGTTCTAGGACAAAGCGGCTAGAATAAAGAAGGCGCGAATGGGTATCTGCTTCATCATAAATATAGCGTGCAAGATGGGTGGTGAAGCTTTGCTCTGGAATTGTTTTGGTTAATTCTACAGGCATGTTATCCAGTGAATGGGCAAGGATAATATGGGCTATATTTTCACGTTCATTAAACGCCTTTAAGGTCTCTACATTATGAATGACGCGTTTATAATAAAGGCGCATGTCTTCGCTTTTAGAATCCAACTTCTTCATTAAAATAGAAAGATATGGTGACGCCACGTCATGCCCCTAATATTGTGATACCTCACCTCCTAAAAGAGGTTTATAGATTAGGATAATCATAAGAGGGTTATATATCCAGCCTTAACAACTGAGCCGCTATATTTTTTTGAAATTATTTAAATCAAAAAAGGGTTAGAGTTCGCTATTATCAAGTGAATAGCCGGCGGAACGAACTGTTCGTATGAGGTCGGGCAACCCGCCATCGTTTAAGTTTTTACGAAGACGTCTAATATGCACATCTACTGTGCGTGTCTCAACATAGACATCACGTCCCCAAACCATATCTAAAAGCTGTTCTCGTGAATAAACACGACCGGGGTTTTCCATGAAATGGCGCAAAAGTTTGAATTCTGTTGGACCTAATTTAATCTCTGTCTCGTTTCGATAAACTCGAAAGGCCGCAAGATCCATGTTCAACTCGCCAAAACTTAAATGATCTGCTGCAATGGATGGGCGTGCGCGTCTAAGTAATGCATGAATACGTGCTTGTAATTCACTAGGTGAAAAAGGTTTTACCATATAATCATCGGCCCCAGAATCTAGGCCCCTTATGGTATCTGCTTCTTCACCGCGGGCGGTTAACATGATGATAGGAAGGTTTCGGCTGTCTGGTAAGCGACGCAGGCGCCTGCATATTTCCACTCCCGACACATGGGGAAGCATCCAATCAACCAGTAATAAATCTGGTTTTTCTTCTTCAACCATTAATAATCCTTCTTCACCATCCATTGCGACTTGGACTTCATAACCGGATTTCTCCAAATTATATTTCAGTAAAGTCACAACAGCCGCTTCATCTTCAATGATTAGGATTTTACCATTGCTCATGTTTCATTCGCTTCCAAGGTCTCGTATTTAGAACCATCTGCTTTTGGGCGATCAGATAAAGATTCACCCGTCTTAGTAAAGTAAATTGATTCAGCAATATTAGTGACCAAATCGCCAACACGTTCAATGTTTTTGGCGATGAACATCAAATGCGTACAGGCCGTAATATTGCGTGGATCTTCCATCATATAGGTCAAAATTTCCCTAAAGAGACTGGTGTAGTGATTATCAATATCTTCGTCTGATTTCCAAACCTCAATAGCTTTCTCATGATCACCAGCAAGGAATGCATCAAATACATCTTTCAACATAGTTTGAACTGAATGACCCATGCGTAGCAAGCTTTTCATGACAGGCATGGTTGGTAGTTGGTTTAAGGCAACGGTTCGTTTGCCCATGTTTTTAGCATAATCACCTATGCGTTCAATGTCAGCCGCAGCCTTCATT
>CBFCZA010000303.1:0-3981 GCA_965602285.1 uncultured Curvivirga sp.
GAAGGTGATGAAGTCGCCTTTTTCACGAGGAGTGCAGAGGCGCCCTAAAACGCTATTACAATTTCGACGAAACCATTTTTCGACTTTCTTTTTGTCACTGAAACGGGTTGGCGAGATTGAAAGGGCAAGGGGGGCAATTTCTTTCCCTGCGCGTGTAACACAGGTTTGTTTAGGATTGTTCGTATGACAAGATGTGCAGGAAGGTGTTTCAATTTTACCAGTCCCATGATTGGCAAAGAAAAATACCTTTCCTCGTTCTTGGGAAAACCCATTAAAGCCAGTATCTTGTTGTTTTATCAGTGCGGCATATTCTTCCAATATTGAGGATGCAAACGCTGGGGGGATAGTACTTAAAATAAATGTGACGATAAGTGAAAGTAAAAGTTTTTTCATAAGTTTAATCCTTTAGGAAGTTTGATTTTCGCATCGTCAAACCGCCCTGTATCTGCATCTTGATGGCAGGCGTTACAGTTTGCTTTAGAACCGATAGAAGAATGTTTGAAGTCGCTTTCATTGAAATCATGATGTTTTTTCTTCCAATAGCGGGTATCCGTCATCCGCATTGAAGGCGTTTCTTTACGACCAATTTTATGGGCAACTTCTGTATCGAAGGACTGCGCGTTATTTTCTGCTAAGAACAAGCTTATTTCTTGGGTGGTAGCTGGGTCTAAGCTTGCGTCTTCGCTATAATGATTTGAAAGGTCGCCCATGATAGATTGCCAAGATTGCGCAGTCCTCAAACTTGGATGGTAGGCAGGGTGACATTCTGCGCATTCTTGATGATAAGCTGGATTGACCTCAGAGAGCTTCTGAATAGAATCTGTAGCGTTTACCCAGTAAGTAAAACCGATGATAATTGCACAAAATATAAGGACAGCTTCGGGGATATCCCAAAGGGAAGCTGTGGATTTAGTATCAGTAGTAGTTTTCATTCCAGAAATCATCGATTTGATTAATGGATGTTTATACAGAAATGTTTCAATAAACACGCCGCATAAATGAACCCCGATTACCACCATAAGAATATTGGCTAATGTCTCGTGTATGTCTTCACTAAAATCACCAACTTGATACCCAACAATATTTGCTAGGGGGCCGTTGTTCTCTTGGCCGCCCCAAACAAGAAAGCCTGTAATAATAAGCAAGGTTAGCGTACTTAAAAGTATGACAATCATCCATGCACCAAGAGGGTTATGGCCTGCTTCCAAGCTACGGTTCCCTTGCACAAAGGACTTGATATATTTTTTAATCTTTGGGCGGGCTAAGGGGAATGTATGAAAACGACTGTAATAACTACCAAGAAAGCCCCATATAAAGCGGAATATTAACAAGCACGTTAGGGCATATCCGGCGTAAACATGAATATCCAACCACCATTCTTCAAAGAAATACCCTGTGATGGCAGCAATAAAGACAACAAGAACCATTCCCCAATGAAAAAACCTTAAGGGTAAATCCCAAATAAGTTTGGGCATAGCTTCTTTATTTAAATCATTTTTAGATTTTGCGTTTTCTAGAAACATGGCTGTTCTTTCTATTTGTGCATTTAACACAGATAACATGACCGCCACATGTAGTATGTTCAATCAACCCCAGTGGTAATACAGGGATTTATAACTTTAGTTTATGTCTGTAATACCCTTAAATTCGGCAAAAAAGTTAAGGGAGAGCAAATAGCCCTCCCTGTATTGTAAAATGTAAAATGTAAGATGTAGAAGCTAAGAAAGTTAACCTGTTGTGATATATTCTCTCATCGCATTGGCTTCTGATTCTAATTCGCGAATTCGATCCTTCACCACATCCCCAATGGAGATGATACCAACAAGTTTATCTTCTTCCATGACAGGTAAATGACGGAAGCGACCTTCGCTCATTTGTGCCATGATTTTTGATATGGAATCGCTAGGGACACAGGTTTGGACATTTTTTGTCATAAGTTCTGATACGGGCTTGCTTAAAACAAGGGCACCAGAATTGTTTAGTCCACGAACAACATCACGTTCGGATAAAATACCACATAGACCTCCTGTATCGCTTAGGACAACAGTGGCCCCGATTTTTTTCTCGGCTAACATTTTGACGGCAATCTCTACACTATCACCTACTTTAAGGCTTAAAATGCCGTTACCTTTGTTCCGAAGAATACCTGCTACATTCATGTCATTTCCCCATTCTATTGTTGAGATATCTAATTATTCCGCAATTTCGTTAAATCTCAAAGGAAATAATGAAAAAAAATCGATTGCTGACATTTCAATGAAGACCTTATGGCACTTCATGCTGGAATCTACATTATATTGTTCTAGAACAATATTTAGGTTGCAACCAATGGCAGGGCTGCGCAAAATATTTCCAACATAAGTAAATATACTGGTTCATTTTCTATGGGACTGAAAATGAAAGATAGTTAGATAAAAAGAAAGTAATTAAATGACCTTGGGACTTGAAGATGGCTATATTTTTATGGCCACTGCGGCTGCGATATTTGTTGTTGCAGGGACAGTGAAGGGGGCTATTGGTATTGGTTTGCCGACGACCGCTATGTCTTTGATGCTTTTGTTCTTTGATCCAGCTGTTGCCCTAGGGTTAGTGATTTTACCTATTGTTATTACCAATGGGCAGCAATTTTTCTCTACACCCAATAAACGTGAAACGGTAAGGAACTATTGGCCATTTTCGGCTTGGGCAATGGTGTCTATTTTCTTGACGTCCGTTTATGCTCTGCAGGCCAGCGTGGACTATTTACGTTTAATTATTGCGATCGTTATTTTACTATTCTGTCTGAGTCAGTTTTTCAAAGTTCGCCTAAATTTCGTGGTGACACATGACAAGTTATCTCAAGGGATCTTTGGAATTCTAGCAGGTATTTGTGGTGGTCTTACCTCTATTTGGGCACCTCCAATTATGATTTATACAATGTCCAAGGGGGTAAAGAAGGAAGAGTTCATCGCCTCTGCTGGGTTTTTGATCTTTACCACAAGTTTACCATTGCTAAGTGGGCTTTGGTTGACGGGAATCGTAAGCCAATCAACCTTAATTGTGTCATGCATTTGTGTTGTTGGATCGGTCTCAGGGTTCATGTTTGGCGCGAAATTAAGACGCTTCATTAATGAACAAGTGTTTCGCTACCTCATCCTTGGTTTCTTCACCATCGCAGGCTTAAGGCTTTTAGCGACCGAATTAGATCGTTTTTTCTAAGGTCCCTCTAGGAACGATCAAATTTTAAAGGTGTTTTTTGGCTGCCATCTTCGTTGAAGTTATCAGGTGATAGCCATTTTTCGAAGCCTGCTTTGACAGATCTCCATTCTTTATCAAGGATGGAGAACCAAGCGGTATCGCGGTTATGACCTTTCACGACGCCCATTTGTCTGAAGACACCTTCAAAGGTGAAACCGTATCGTAGGGCTGCCTTTTTTGAAGCTTCGTTTAGGTTATTACATTTCCATTCATAACGGCGATAACCTAAATCTTCAAAAATATGCTTCATCATTAAATACATGGTTTCTGTAGATAAGGTTGTCCTTTGTAGGGCAGGGGAAAAGTGTATATGTCCAACTTCTATTGATCCTGCATCTGGGGTAATCCTTAGGAAGCTTGCCTGACCTAAAACGGCGCCATCCTCTTTTCGTTTGACCACATAGAAGAATGGATCGGCGTTATCTTGGAACATGGAAAGCCACGCCATAAAATCTTCTACCGTTTCAAAAGGTCCGTAGGGAAGATAAGTCCAGTTTCTGCCTTCACTATCTAGGCAGTAAGATTTATACAGATCAGGACCATGATGTTTCACATCTAAACGTTCAAGAGTAGAATAATGGCCTTCCAAAATTCGCCCGTCAGGCACGGTGGCTCCATTCCAATTTGGAACGGAGCCACCAATGATTTGGCCTAAGTGATTTTTTTGATTTTCGGTCATGGTGTTCCCAATTCATTAAGATACCTTTTACTAGACAGTAATCGTTCAAGGTAAAAGGGCCATTT
>CBFCZA010000304.1:0-3948 GCA_965602285.1 uncultured Curvivirga sp.
GAAGAACAATATTTAAATCAAAATCAGTAGGGTTTTGGTCCATTTCCATCACGAAATCTTGTATGGCCTGATCCAGTTTAAAGAAGACCTCTTCAAAAACCTTTTCCATAAATTGTGGCTGGCTTTCATAGGCCGCAGGATCAACAAGGCCCCAATGAGCTTTAACAGGGGAACCACCAGACATATGCGCCGGCAAAATAGGGCATGTTTCATTCTGCGCATTGCCACATACTGTTATGACCGCATCCATAGTTGGCGCTTCTTCTTGGGCAAATTCATTCCAATTTTTAGAGCGATAGCCTTCAGTAGAGATACCGTTTTTTTCCAAACAAGTTATTGCACCAGCATGAACATGTCCCGCAGGGTTACTACCTGCACTATACGCGTTTATCTGACCTTTCCCATGATGGTTAAAAAGGGCCTCTGCCAAAATGCTACGGCAGCTATTTCCCGTACAGAGAATCAATATATTCATCTATTTATAATCCATTTTAATTATTAATTTGATGTATCTATAGAGTAAAATTATGAAGTAAATATGACAGTCATAAAAAAGACCCTTTAAAAAGAGCCTCTTCAACATTCATAGTGTTCATTAATATGATTACTCTTCTTCGTCTTCTTCAACGATGGTTGGCTTTGCCAAATCTTCCATTACACGATCGGAACGTAAAAGAGCGTCCATTTTACTGCCCACATCAAAACTATCATCATATTGAAAGCTTAGGCGTGGTGCGAATTTAAGTTGTACATTTCGGGCCACTTGAGTTTTCAAATAACTTGCCGCACCGCGAAGGGCTGCTAATACTTCTTCCCGTGGAACCGTATCTTCACCACCTAACGGCACAACAAAACATGTGGCATTACGATAATCTTGGCTCGCACGCACCTCTGTTACTGTTAAATTAGCTTTAAGAAGAACAGGGTTGCGAAATTCACCACGTAGAATAATGGCCGACAATGCATGGCGAATTTCTTCACCAACCTTCAATTGACGTTGGGATCTGGCTTTGCCGGAACGTGCTCTTTGTGCCATCTCTTTTATCCTATCTTTAAATTCAGTTCTAAAACTGAAGATCAAAAAAGTAGAGGGAGAGTATAACACCCTCCCCAAAAACTTTAAATCATCTTCGAAAGTCTTAAAGTTCGCGTGCTACTTCTTCAATTTCGAAACATTCAATAACGTCACCCGCCTTGATATCTTCGTAATTTTCAAATGCCATACCACATTCGTAACCATTAGAAACTTCACGAACATCATCTTTAAAGCGACGCAAGGTTTTCAAGTTGCCTTCATGGATCACAACATCGTCACGCAACAAGCGTACTCTAGATCCACGTTTCACTTGACCCTCTGTCACATAACAACCACCGATTTTACCAGCTTTAGTGATGTTGAATACTTCGCGAATTTCAGCATAACCAAGGAAGTTCTCGCGAACCTCTGGTGCCAACATACCGCCAAGAACTTTCTTCACATCATCAATTAGATCGTAAATCACAGAATAGTAACGAATATCTACGCCATCACGACGCGCCATGTCACGGGCCTGTGGGTTTGCACGAACATTAAATCCAGCAACGATACCACCAGTAGCCGCAGCCAAGGTAATGTCAGATTCTGTAACACCACCAACAGCGCCATGTAAGATACGAACCTTAACTTCTTCTGTTGCCATTTTATCAAGAGACGCGATGATTGCTTCCAAGGAACCTTGAACATCGGTTTTAATAACAAGTGGCATTTCTTTAATTTCACCAGCCTTAATCTGACTGAAGAGTTGTTCTAAGCTACCGCGGCCTGCAACAGTTTGTTGTGCTGATTTAGCCTTACGTCCACGATATTCTGCAATCTCACGGGCTGTTGCCTCGTCTTTAACCACTGCAAATTCATCACCCGCAGAAGGCGTACCTTGGAAACCAAGAACCTCTACCGGCATAGATGGACCTGCTGTTTTAATTTGGCGACCCTTATCATCAAGAAGAGCACGAACACGACCAGATTCAGAACCAGCAACAAAAATGTCACCCACAGAAATGGAACCACGCTGGATCAAGACAGTTGCTACAGAACCACGTCCTTTTTCCATACGCGCCTCAACCACAGCACCCGCAGCAGAACGATCTGGGTTTGCTTTCAATTCAAGCATTTCAGCTTGAAGTAAAATAATCTCTTCCAATGTATCAAGACCTGTGCGGGCTTTCGCTGATACTTCAACACATGCGATATCGCCGCCCATGTCTTCAGGTACCAATTCTTCGCTCAACAACTGAGTTTTGATTTTATTCACATCAGCTTCTGGCTTATCACATTTGTTGATTGCAACAATGATCGGAACACCAGCGGCCTTTGAATGGGCAATTGCTTCTTTTGTTTGCGGTTGGATGCCATCATCCGCCGCCACAACCAAAACAACGATATCCGTGACACTAGCACCACGCATACGCATTTGTGTAAATGCTTCATGACCCGGTGTATCAAGGAATGTAATATGTTGGCCAGAAGCCATCTCAACCTGATATGCACCAATATGCTGTGTAATACCGCCAGCTTCGCCCGCAGCAACATCAGTTGCACGTAATGCATCCAACAAAGATGTTTTACCATGATCCACATGGCCCATCACTGTAACAACTGGCGCACGAGATTTCATATCGCCTTCGTTGTCTTCTTCACCAACCAAAATGTCTTCCACATCTGATTCAGCAACACGAATGATGCGATGACCAAATTCTTCAATCACCAATTCAGCTGTATCAGGATCAATTGATTGATTTTGTGTCGCCATAACGCCCATTTTCATGAGACATTTAATAACATCACCTACGCGTTCCGCCATACGGTTCGCAAGATCAACAACTGTGATATTCTCTGGGACAGTCACATCGCGAACGATTTTCTCGTTACTATTACGATGGTCTTGTGCTTGTTGTAATTGTTTTTCGCGACGACGCTTAACAGCAGCCAATGATTGTTGGCGTTGTTGACCACCACCATCGAGGGCTTGCGAAATAGTCAATTTGCCTTGACGACGACGTTGATCACCCTTGGCGTTACGTGTTGGCTGTGGTGCAGCAACTTTTTTAGTATCCGCTGGTTTTTTAACCTTAGGGCGTGCACGTTCTTCTTGTGCTTGGGCTGCAGCGACATCAGGCTTTTGAATATCAGATTTTGCCTCAGTTGACTTCGTTGTCAGTTTACCTTTAGGGCGCGGCTTTTCTTCAGTTTTTACTGGTTTGGAAGCAGCCTTGGCTGGTGCCTTAGCACGCTCAGCTTCTTCTTCTGCAGCACGCTTTGCTTCTTCTTCTAAGCGAAGCTTTTCATCTTCAGCAGCTTTAATTTTTTGATTTTTTTCTTCTTCACGACGCTCTGCAGCTTCAGCACCACGGCGATTTGAATCTTCGCGTGCATTACGTAAACGTTCTTCATGCTGGGCAGCACCTGCAAGAACTTGTAAACGCTTTTGACGTTCTGCATCAGATAAACCGTCCGGGCCTAATGTAGCACCTGTTGCTGATTTATTTTTATCAACAGCACGCATTTTACCACTAGCACCACGTTCAAATGTACGTTTGCGTTTCACTTCTACTGTCACGGTCTTAGATCGGCCATGGCTGAAATTCTGTTTCACCTGACCGGTTTCAACAGTTTTTTTCAATTCTAGTCGACCGGGCTTGTCCAGTGTCAATTTAGAACCGCCTTTGTTTTTATCGTCGCTCATCTTAACCTTCTTCCTTGATACTGGTTTTCATGCTTTCCACACGAAAACCAGTCAACCGTGCCGTATCGGCCTTTATGCCGCCCGTCAGACCGCCAGGCATAAGATAGGCATGTATCACCATATCTCGCCCAAAAACCTGACCAATTTCTTCTGCAGTAAGGCATCCCGAAACTGGAATTCCCAACGCTTTCGCCAGTTGCCCAACTTTGCGTTTACCGTCTTCAGC
>CBFCZA010000305.1:0-3944 GCA_965602285.1 uncultured Curvivirga sp.
TCATGTGGGTAGCCTTAAAAATGATATGATGGCTGTGAATGATTTGCTTTCCCCATTTTTAAGTGCTGGTTTTTATTATAAAACCTTCATGTGGCCTGCTGCCTTTTGGGAAAAATTATACGAGCCAATCATTCGCAAGGCCGCTGGCCTTGGTGAATTATCCATGTTGGAAGATCCTGATGTTTATGACAAAGGATTCTTGCATTGTGACTTGCTTGTGATTGGTAGTGGTCCAAGTGGATTGATGGCAGCCCTCACATCTGCGCGCGCTGGACTTCGTGTGATCTTGGCTGATGAAGATTTTCAAATGGGCGGACGTTTAAACTCTGAAACCCAAGAAGTTGACGGCAAAATCGCAAGTGATTGGGCAAAAGAAACACTGGCAGAATTAGCCACTATGGATAATGTGCGCATCATGTCGCGGACATCTATTTATGGGGCTTATGATCATGGTGTATTTGGTGCATTAGAACGCATCAGTGATCATGTGAAAGAAGGTTCCGGTGATGTTCGTCAAATTTTATGGCGTATTTATAGCAAGCGTTCCATTCTTGCTGCTGGTTCAATTGAACGTTCCATCGCATTTGGAAATAACGATCGTCCGGGCATTATGATGTCGGGGGCTGTACGTAGTTATGCAAACCGTTGGGGTGTTGCGACGGGTAAAAAAGTATCTATCTTCACCAATAATGATGATGGTTGGCAAACCGCCCGTGATCTTCATGCTAGCGGTGTTGAGATTGCTGCGTTAATCGATTGTAGAGATGCAACGAACCAAAAAGCACCAAGTGATATGAATGTGATTATGGGGGCACAGGTTGTTGATACTAAAGGCCGTCATGGTTTGACTTCGATTACGTTAGATAATGGTGACGTCATAAAAACGGATAGTTTAGCTGTGTCAGGTGGTTGGTCACCGGCGGTGCATTTAACATGTCATCAACGTGGACGTCCAGCTTGGCGTGAAGATATTGCCGGTTTTGTTCCTGGTGGTGAACTTCCCCCTGGAATGACTATTGTCGGTGCTGCAAATGGTACAATGACTTTGTCTGCATGTTTATCTGAAGGTCTTGCCCAAGGAAATTCAATAGTTAAAGACCTAGGAAAGAAAGCTTCAAAGACAGATTTGCCTGCTGCAGAAGATGAAACATTTGCCATCAAACCTTTCTGGCATGTAGGCGCAAGTAAAGCCCGTGCTTGGGTTGATCTTCAAAATGACATCACTGTTAAAGATGTGAAGCTATCGCATCAAGAAGGTTTCCGTTCTGTTGAACATTTGAAACGTTATACCACATTGGGTATGGCGACAGATCAAGGCAAGACATCTAATATGCTTGGCTTAGCCATCATGGCAGAAGCGGAAAATAAAACCATTCCAGAAGTTGGAACGACAATTTTCCGCCCCCCTTATACACCTGTTTCTATGGGTGCGTTGGCGGGACGAAGCCGTGGTAAAGAATTCCGCCCAACCCGATTAACACCTTCACATGCTTGGGCAGAGGAATATGGGGCGGTCTTTATGGAAACGGGCGCATGGTTACGTGCGCAATGGTATCCAAAAGCGGGAGAAACTTTCTGGAGAGAATCTGTAGATCGTGAAGCCGCAGCCGTTCGTGAATCTGTGGGTGTATGTGATGTCTCGACCTTGGGTAAAATTGATGTACAGGGTAAAGATGCAGCGGAGTTCTTAAATCGCGTTTATGCAAATGGATTTGCGAAGCTTGCTATTGGCAAGACCCGCTATGGCATCATGTTGCGTGAAGATGGTATTTTAATGGATGATGGAACCACGGCACGCTTGTCGGAAAACCATTATTTGATGACCACAACTACAGCCAATGCCGTGCCTGTATTCCGTCACATGGAATTTTGTAAGCAATGCCTGTGGCCTGATTTAGATGTTCACTTGATTTCCGCGACAGAGCAATATGCACAGTTTGCGGTTGCCGGACCTAACTCTAGAAAGCTTTTGCAAAAAATCGTTGATCCAGAATATAATATTTCTAACGAAGCATTTCCCTTCATGGGATGTAGTGACATCACAGTATGTGGTGGTACTAAGGCGCGGTTATTCCGTATCTCATTCTCTGGTGAACTTGCATTCGAACTTGCCGTTCCAACCCGTTATGGAAATTCTCTTATCCATACGCTTATGGACGCAGGGGAAGAATTTAACATCACGCCATATGGAACAGAGGCATTGAATGTCCTTCGTATTGAGAAAGGTCATGCAACGGCAAATGAACTTAATGGACAAACAACGGCCAACAACCTTGGTATGGGGCGTATGGTGTCGCGTAAGAAAGATTGCATTGGTAATGTGATGTCATTACGTGAAGAAATGGTCCGTGATGATGTGGTTAACCTTGTTGGATTTAAACCTGTAGATCCAAGTAAGCAATTAAAGGCAGGGTCACATTTCATCCCCGTTGAATTGAATAATATTGCAAAGAATGATGAAGGTTGGATGACCTCTGTTTGTTATTCACCTTCCCTTGAAACCTATATCGGACTCGGTTTTATTAAATCAGGTAGTTCACGCATGGGCGAACGTGTTCGTGCGGTTGACTTGCTCAGTAAAACAGAAGTTCTTGTTGAAATAACCAGCGCACATTTCATTGACCCAGAGGGGGAACGTCTTCGTGGCTAATTATACTCTTAAGGCAGCTGCACCCGTAGTAAACTATGTTTGTCATGCTGATGGCATGTCTGTGAAAGAAATGCCATCAGCTAACATTTACTCCTTAGCCGTTTATGCAGAAGGTGAAAAAAAGCTAAATACTGTTTTGAAAAAATCTTTTGGTGTGGAACTTCCATCTGCGGGAAAGCAAAATAGCAATGGTAGCAATAAGGTCTTTTCAACTGCCAATAGTCAGTGGTTTCTTGATGTCCCTTCGCCTCTTTCAGACAAGTTATTAAGTGATTTATCTGAACGGGCTGCCTTAACAGACCAGTCTGATTCTTGGGTGGATGTTCGTCTTTCAGGGCCGAAAGTTCTAATTCATCTTGAACGGATTTGTCCAATTGACCTGCATGAAGATCATTTTCCTGTGGGATCTGTCGCACGTACGATGATGGAGCATATCGCCGTGATATTTATCCGTGATGAAGATACAGATAAGGGCGAGAGTAGCTATCGCATTTTAGCCGCGCAATCTTATAAAAAATCTGTATTCCATATGGTGAATTACGGGCCGGCAAAGAAATAAACTTATCTAATATTAAAGGCGCACAGGATATTCTCTTGTGCGCCTTTTTTTGTTTTTATAAGGCAAGAATGATTTTGTCGCCCTTAGCCCGAGAGCAACAAGTCATCATGCGGTCTGCATTATTCTTTTCTTCTTGGGTTAATACTTTGTCTCTATGGTCGATATCACCATTAATGACGATGGCCTCGCAGGTACCACAAAGTCCTTCACTGCAATCACATGGCACATCGATACCAGCAGAGGTTAAGGCTTCCAGAACTGTTGTATCTGCCTCTACACGCACAGTGATACCCGAATCTTTTAACATCACATCAAATGCATGTTCTTTAGTTGGATCTAACGTTGTATCAACGGAAGAGAAATGTTCATAATGTAAAGTGTTTTCAGGCCAAGTTTCAGCCGCTTTATCTAAGCTATCGAGCAATCGTTCAGGGCCACAACTATAGACCAAGACATCTTGAGTTATTTTATTTGAAATATCATCTAGGTTTAAACGATCATCATCTTCTTTAGCATAGATATTTAGATAACTTCCATGATCCTTTTTCAGCCGATCAAGGAATGCCATCGTAGATGTTGAACGGCCAGCATAATGAATTTCATATGGCTTTCCGAGCTCTCTCAAACGGTCCGCCATGGCAAGGGTAGGGGTGATTCCAATTCCCCCCGCAATAAGAATATAACGATCTGCTTTCTCATTTAGTTCCTCCTGCTGTTGATTGGGTGACTGCTCCT
>CBFCZA010000306.1:0-3940 GCA_965602285.1 uncultured Curvivirga sp.
GATGGATTAACGTTACTTTATCTGCATGATTGGTTAAGTAGATCGCTTCTTCTACAGCTGTGTTTCCACCGCCAATAACTGCAACTTCTTTACCACGATAGAAGAAACCATCGCATGTTGCACAAGCGCTAACACCAAAACCTTGATAAGTTTGTTCGCTTTCAAGGCCCAACCATCTTGCTTGCGCACCGGTGGATACAATGACGCAATCTGCAGTATAGATTTTACCACTGTCGCCTGTCGCACGCATGGGGCGGCTTTTAAAATCCACATCAACAATGATGTCATGAACAAGGTTTGTACCTACTTTTTCTGCTTGTTCACGCATTTGTTCCATAAGCCATGGGCCTTGGATCACATCTGCGAAGCCGGGATAGTTTTCAACTTCTGTTGTGATCGTTAATTGACCGCCAGGTTGAAGACCCGCCACCAAAGTAGGTTCTAAGCTAGCGCGCGCGGCACAAATCGCAGCCGTATAGCCCGCAGGGCCAGAACCGATAATGAGAACTTTGGAATGTTGGCTTTCAGACATCTTTTAAACTTTCACAGCTTTGGTTAGCGTTTTTTTTGCTATACCTTATTAACATAAATACTGCTCTTAAAATAAGCAGCGATAATGGAATCGCAAGTGGCGAATGAAGAGAAATAATCCTTGATTTGAATCCAAGGGCTTATGGCTTTTCTTTTCATGAATTTCGTTCATATGTGACAAAACGATAGGCTGGTGATTCTCCATCTGCCTCAAATGAGGTGGATTTTACTTCTTTCCATTGCTCGGCTGGAAGCTCTGGAAAATAAGCATCTCCCTTTGGGGAAAGGGCAACCTCTGTGATGTACAGGCGTGTGGCATCATTAAGGGCTGCATTATAGATTTGCGCCCCTCCAATGATCATGACCTCATCTAATCCTAATTCGTCAGCATATTTCTTTCCAAGCGCAACGGCAGAGGTAATGTCCTGACAGACGTCTATATTCTCAGCCGTGAAATTTTCATTGCGGGTGATGATGATGTTCGGGCGACCGGGAAGAGGGCGACCGATAGATTCAAAAGTCTTACGCCCCATAATAATGGGCTTGCCCATTGTGGTTGCCTTAAAATATTTTAAATCAGCCGATAAGTGCCAAGGAAGTTCTCCATCGACACCAATCACACGGTTTTCACCTTGGGCTACGATCATACTTAAATTCATCGGAATGACTTTCTTAGGCTACAGCAATTAAACGGCGACAGGTGCTTTGATATGGGGATGGGCGTCATAGTCTTCCAATGTAAAATCTTCAAACTTGAAACTGAATAAATCCGTTACGTCTGGATTGATTTTTAACGTTGGTAGGGATTTTATCTCGCGGCTTAATTGCTCGTTCACCTGATCTTCATGGTTCGAATATATATGGGCATCGCCAAAACTATGTACAAAATCACCTAGGCCAAGGCCAGTTGCCTGCGCTACCATCATGGTAAGCGCCGCATATGATGCAATGTTAAATGGAACGCCTAGGAAAAGATCCGCACTTCTTTGATAAAGTTGACAGCTTAATTTTCCATCGGCTACATAAAACTGGAACAAGCAATGGCAAGGCGGTAAGGCCATTTGTTCAACTTGGGCAACATTCCATGCACAGACAATATGACGGCGCGAATCTGGGTTGGTTTTTAGATTATGAATAAGTTCTTGGATTTGGTCTATGTGCCCACCGTCTGGTTTTGGCCAGCTGCGCCATTGCACCCCATAAACAGGGCCAAGGTCGCCTTCTTCATTCGCCCATTCATTCCATATGGAAACGCCGTTATCTTGCAGCCATTTAATATTGCTATCGCCACGTAAAAACCAAAGCAATTCCACGATGATGGAACGTAAATGCAGTTTCTTGGTTGTGACCATAGGAAAGCCTTTGGATAAATCAAAGCGTAATTGATGACCAAAGATAGATTTTGTGCCTACCCCAGTACGGTCATGTTTCAAAGTTCCATGGTCTCGCACATGGGCGAGGAGGTCGAGATAGTTTTGCATGTGGCTAATCCAAAAGGCATAAATATAATATATAATGACTGTGCGTATAATATGATTCGGATTGTAATCAGAGTCATCACGAAAGAAAAGTTGAATAAGGCCTTTATTCCTCGCACCAGAAGCACTATATATATATCACTGCTTCGGCAGTTATGGTGCTAAAGGGCTTTATGAAATAAGCGTTGTGGACCCGGGGGCGGTACCCGGCGCCTCCACCATTTTCTCTCTATCGTCGTTTTTCGAAGATGTGAGAAAATATTAGGGGGGCGAATTAGGATCGACACGCGTGGTAAAGATCTAGTCTGTGCCCGGCATGGTACCGCCGTTATCGGGCTAAACTTATAGTTGCAAATGACAACAATGAGATGGTTGCTGTCGCTGCGTAATTGCAGTCTCAGTACCGAAATTTAATTCCTAAGGTTTTCTTAGCTTTAGGTGGGGCCCGGGGGTGGCTAGCAACAGAAACCCCCACTTTTCATATTCGACCCCACTTATAAAATTCCCATCTATAAAATGCGGACTTATTTATTGTTGAATTCATCAAATGATTTTATAGCGTTTGCTGCATACATCAAAGATGGGCCACCGCCCATATAAATGGACATGGCTAGGGTTTCTGTGATTTCTTCACGCGCAGTCCCTAACTTTGCTAATGTTTTTGTGTGAAACCCAATGCAACCATCACATCTAACCGCGACACCAATGGCAAGGGCGATAAGTTCTTTCGTTTTTGGGTCCAAGGTGCCTTCTGCAGATGCTGCTTGGGCCATCATATTAAAGCCCTTCATTGTATCAGGTTCCGCTGTGCGAAGTTCTGCAATGTTTTTTGCGATGTCTTTTGTTAAGTCGTTATAGCTATCAATCATGACGTTTTCCAATTTTAGTATGTCGATTTGGTCGTTGGGTTATTTATTAGATCTTTCATTATATGCAGATAATTGAATTCGTGTATGTGATATAAATCATGAATGCAGAGAAAAATTATAGCTATTTAAGTATAAAAATATTAAGCTAATTAACGAAAAATATGACTAGGATGTTGCGAGTTAAGGGCTAATTTGCTAGTTCCTTATATCAAGAAAATTCAACATCGGATTTGAACTGAAACAAATCTATTAAAGAAATTCTATAAAGAACGGGAAATGGTCATGACTGAAGACCTGCTAGGTTACAACGAAATGGTAGAAACAGCGATGCGCTCTGTTGTGCGTGCCGCGTTGGAACGTGCAGGATCCGAAGGGTTGCCGGGGGAACATCATTTTTATGTAACGTTCAGAACAGACCATCCTGATACGTCTGTTCCTGTTCGCTTAAGTGAACGTTATCCCGAAGAAATGACCATTGTTCTTCAACATCAATTCTGGAATTTACAGACTGACGATGATGGTTTTAATGTAGATTTAAGTTTTAATCATAAAATGGAAACATTGCGTATTCCCTATGATGCCTTGATCACTTTTGCAGATCCATCTGTGAATTTTGGCCTTCAATTCCATGTGGATTTAGAAGATGACAGCTGGGCATCTGACGAAGTAGAACTTGCAGAAGACCAAGATGGTGTGACGTCAAGTGGCCCTGCCACTGTTGAAGAGTTAGCTGTACAAACATCACCAAAATCCAAAGAAACGTCTAATGAGGATGATGATCCCGATGGGGCACCTGATGATGGTGGAAATAATGTTGTGGCGCTGGATAGTTTCCGTAAGGGGAAATAACCCTCCTGTTTTACACAGGGGTAAATTCCTGTATTGCATTAGGGGAGGGCGGCATTGATTGCCGCCTTTTTTAATATTTAAATTTCAATAGAATTTAAGATCAAACAATAAAATTTAAGAGAGGGCGAAAGATGACTGCTGAACCTAAAGATATGATGGTCCCACTTGGAAAAGATGAAACAACTTACCGTAAAATTACCAGCGATCATGTTT
>CBFCZA010000307.1:0-3914 GCA_965602285.1 uncultured Curvivirga sp.
CCTCTCTTATGCAATAGCTAACTTTGGCACCATAGGGGCTGACGGGGAACAATTTTGCGTGAAAACGGGTAGTTTTTCCGAAGGAATAAAACTTTGTGTTTTGGGTATATTTGTACAGGCCGCTAAAAAAAAGGTAGCTATAAAAATACCTAATAATGTCCGTTTGGTTTTCATGGCTTTAAGATACATGGAAAAATAGGATAACATCCACCCTTAAAAGAAAACCCCTCGCATCAATAATCAAATAGGTTTGATACGAGGGGCCTAAAATTAAAATTTTAAAAGGTATTAGTTCAAAACGAACTTGGTCAGTAAATCGCGATAGTTTTCAATCGTTGGTGTTTCAACACCTTCAGACTTTCCTGCTTCTTCATAGCGACGAAGTGCAAGGGCATCTTTGATATGGGGGTTTGCTTCAAATGCTTTCACATCATCTTCATTCATGGCGCCTCCTTGTAGGGCTAATGATTGAATCGAAGCTTCGGATAGTTTATCGAAATACCCTTCCTCTGTAGCGCAAAGGTAACGTTTTGAATCCACATGCATACGGATTGGTTCTGTGACTTCGGGGGGGTAGAATTTCTTCAAAAAATCATCACCGATTTTTTCATGCTCACTATCGATACCATGATCAGCACAATCAACAGGGTGGTCATGAAGAAAATGCCCGACATCATGTAGCAAGCTTGCCAAGATTAGTGAATCTGATGAATCAAATTGATCCGCCACAACAGCGCATTGCAACATATGGTCGGACTGGCTTACTGCTTCGCCAAGATATTCAGCTTGGCCGCGGGTATTGAACATATCGATTAGGAAATCAACGATGGTTTCTTTGGTCACGGTATCTGGATTAAGCATTTTTAGCCTCGCTTTTATTTTCGTGTGTATAGATCCAACTGTTTAGGGCGTCTTTATCACCATATGTTCCTTGCAAGTGGCGATTGCCCCCTGCAAAACCTTGGCGACCATGAAGGATGCGTTCGTTATCAAATAAAACCAGTTCACCAGGGGCCAATTTAAAATGCTTCTCAACACTTGGAAGATGTAGCATCTTGGACATGGTTAGTAAGGATTTATAGTAATCTTCCATGATATCTGCAGGTAAATTTAAGGGGGCTGCAGAACGATTATTATACCGAATATGTGTTAGGTGACCTTGATCATTCACCCCAATTAAACTGGTCCGATTACGTAAGTCAGTCGTGTTGTCACTGAAGCGAAAATTAGCACGATAGTGGCTTAGTATATCGAAGGCATTTTGATCTTCATTTTTAAGTCGTTGGGCAATGTTAAATCCATCAACAAATACAGATTCACCACCATCATTTTCAGACACAAGACAATGTAAGGCCTGTAATCCGGGAACAGGTGTGCGATATGGATTGTCCGTATGAACGTTTAGGCCAAGGGGTGTGAACGCAAGGTTGTTTGGATTTTCTTCTGTACGGACTTCGAATAATTTCCCGTAATTCGTTTCACGTACAAAGCCAAAGCTTTTAATGACTTCGCATACCATGCCTTCTTCATTTGGGACATTTTGTAAAATGGCAAAACCATGGGTGCGAACAGATTTTAACCAGTCACACATGGCCTGACCTTGTTGGGATACATCATTATAGTCATGGGTGATGTCCCCTATATTTAATTCGGATCCCCAAGTTTGATAATCAGGGGCAGCAATTGGGCGGTCATATGCATGTGCATTTAACCATGAAAGGGGAAAGCTAGATTGGCGTTCCTCAGCGGTGAAATGGATGATCAAATTTTGGCCTGAAATTTCTGCTGACTTCATAGACATATCATCGGGTAATTCAGACCAGTCGAACAGACGTTGGCCCGTATCATGGCGCGCATCAGATTCAAGTATATTATCGCGCAACCAAACACTATGGAATTGGCTGGCGCTGCCATCTGTCCAATGCAATGTTAGTTTGTCTGGGGTAAAATCAAGTGAAGTTGCAAGTGCCATCATATCTATCTTTCATAAGTCAAAGCTACAATTTCTCTTCTTTTAGCAGATGAAGGTTAGGAATTAAAAAGAAGTCTCTTCACGTTAGTTCAAAAAGCATGAGTATTCATTCATACTTAAATATACAGCTGATCACCATTCAACCAATTATCATGATGTTCTTCATGCCTTATATCCCATTGATTTTTGCTATATTCGTCGCGGGAAGTATTTAAGAGTAACCATGAAAGAAACCGTCCTAGACGTTCTGGATCAATCTGAGGCGAATTTTTATACCCTTTCCCATCAGGAAAGACGTCAAAGTTGGCTTCCATACCAATATCTAGAATATGGGATTTAACAGGGCCGGGCACGGCACTACCCACTGCAGGGCCTGTTGCGCCAATTTCTTTTTTCAAACATTCTTGAACCATGAATGACGCTGCCTTAGAGGCACAATAAGCAGTTGTTCCTTTTCGTGGCGTGGTAGCAGACATAGATCCAATGAAAAGAATGCGTCCCTCTGTTCCTAAAATAGGGGCAAAAGCTTGGCTTAAGAAAAGTCGTGCATCCACGTTGGTAGCAAAGGCATGTTGCCATGTTTCCAGCGAAATATCTGTTAAGGATTGAATAGGAAAAATACCTGCGCAATGAACAAGACCTGAAAGTTTTATACCTTTTGCGAATTCATTAATGGCTGTGCGTTCTTCAACTTTACTTATGTCGCTGTTGTTAGGTTGAATGTGGTTAGTTTTAGAAAGATTGGATGTTTCTTCCAACATATTTAACCGTCGACCGACAGCAAGAACTGGAATATTTTTTTGGCTTAGGTTGATAGCCAAAGCACGCCCAATACCGCTGCCTGCACCCGTGATAATCACAGTGTTTTTCATTATTAAACTTTCTCATCCATATGGTTTATATGATGTGGTTTTCTTTTAAATCGTTTCAACGTAAAGATAAAATTGCTTTTTAATATAGCTGGGTTTCAAAATTATTATAGTAGACATTTTATATCGATTTATTGAATCAACTTCTTGATACTATAGGCAAGATACCCATATATATGATGTGGATGCCGAATGCGGGTCCAGACTAAGGCAGAAGGAATTCTGCATCGAAAGAAGGCTAAACATTAGCCTAAATCCAACTCTAATGGTATCTTGCCTTTAATAGGGAGATGTCGAAGAAAGAGGTTGTACCTATGAATTTTGAAAATTTCACAGACCGTTCGCGCGGTTTCATTCAGTCTGCACAGACATTAGCTATGCGGAGTGATCATCAACAATTAACCCCTAAACATTTATTGAAAGTTCTTCTTGAAGATCAAGAAGGCTTGGCATCTGGCTTGATATCAAAGGCTGGTGGTGACCCGAAGGTTGCGTTGAACGAAACCGAACTTGCGTTATCAAAACTTCCTAAAGTACAAGGAAGTGGTGCAGGGCAAGTACATCTTGAACCTGCCTTGGCTAAGCTTTTTGATCAGGCAACACAGATCGCAGAAAAAGCAGGTGATAGCTTTGTAACCGCAGAACGGTTGTTGTTAGCACTTGCCATGGCAGAAGGCAGTGATGCGGCAAAAGCCTTAAAGAAATCTGGTGTTTCTGCACAATCCTTAAATCAAGCCATCAATGAAATTCGCAAAGGCAGAACAGCAGACAGTGCCAGTGCAGAAGATAAATATGATGCCTTGAAGAAATATGCACGCGACCTAACCGAAGCAGCAGAGCAAGGAAAGTTAGACCCCGTGATTGGGCGAGACGAAGAAATTCGCCGTACCATTCAAGTGCTTTCACGCCGTACAAAAAACAACCCAGTTTTAATAGGAGAACCGGGTGTTGGTAAAACGGCGATCATTGAAGGTTTGGCGTTGCGTATCGTGCATGGGGATGTGCCTGAAACGTTACAAAACAAGAAATTAATGTCCCTTGATTTGGCCGCAATGATTGCTGGAGCAAAATTT
>CBFCZA010000308.1:0-3874 GCA_965602285.1 uncultured Curvivirga sp.
AGCATCTCAAGGGCGCGAGATTTGTTGATTTGTTTGGGTGCAGATGCTTCCGCGCCACCACCAAGTAAGTCACCTTGAACGGCTTCAACTTTATGATCTACGGGAATGTAACAGGCTTTTCCTGCTTTAGAACATAAGGAAACACCAACCAGTTCTGCGATTTGCTGATGGACGCTTGTGGTTTCCGTATCGACGGCTAAGTATCCAGTGGCATAGGCCTCATCAATCCATTTTTGCAAGGTGGCTTCATCTTGTACCAAGCTATATTCAGATTTGACGTCTTCTGGGGCAACTTGATTAAATTTTTCTGGGTTGTGTGATTCAAACTTGGTCACAAGGCGTTTAAATTCCATATTACGTAAGAAATCTAAAAGTTTGTCTTCGTCCAGTGGGCGGCGTTTTAAATCAGAAAGGGGAACTTCTACCTCCACATCTTGGCGAAGCGTCACAAGTTCCTTTGAAATACGGGCAAGGTCTGCTTGTTCTGTTAATTTCTCGCGGCGTTTGGGTTGTTTGATTTCCCCTGCGCGTTCACCAATGCCAGCAACGCCCGGCACGTTATCTGCGCTATCCCCTGCAAGGGCTTGGACATCAACAACACGATCTGGGCCTACGCCAAATTTCTCAAAAACTTCATCAGGTCCGATTTTTTTATTTTTCATCGGGTCCCACATATTGATGCCTTCATCCACCAATTGCATCAAATCTTTATCGGAAGACACGATGGTCACTTCTGCCCCTTGGGCCTTGGCTTGGCGGGCATATGTGGCGATAAGATCGTCTGCTTCGAAACCTTCCATGTCTACAGCAGGTAAATTAAACGCCTCTGCTGCTTCACGGATAAGTGCGAATTGAGGCTTCAAATCTTCTGGGGCTTCTGGTCTGTGCGCTTTATATTCCGGATAAATATCAGACCGAAATGTTTTCCGCGCACGATCAAAAATAACACCGATATAATCTGCGTCAGTATCTTCGACCAACTTATGGATCATCGTGCTGAACCCAAAAACGGCATTTGTGGGGGTGCCGTCTGCTTTGCTCATCGGGGGCAGGCCAAAATAAGCCCTGAAAATATAACCAGATCCATCGATTAAATATACATGGCGTGGGGCGTTAGAGCTATCAGACATAGAAGGTTAGCCTTTTGAAAGAGCAGAAAAGAATGAAATCTATTATGTAAGGTAAAGAAAAGGGCAGCGAAAGCTACCCTGATTTTGTTTGGTAAGCCTAGTGATGCCCGCCAAGTTTTGCGCCTTCTTTTAAGACAAAACGTTTGCCGCAATATGTGCAGTCAACAGAGTTTCCCTTGTCTTGTGTGATGGTCAAATAAACTTTTGGGTGGCCCAAAGCACCGCCACCGCCATCACAAGAATTTTTTAAGCTTTCAACTTCAACTGTTTCAGGTTGGTTGCTGTCAGATGTTTGCATGAAGGATGCTCCCGATTATACGCTGGTTTATCTATTATGTTTCTATAGCACATCTTACAAAAGAAGATGTTTCTTTCCAAGACGTCTTGTGAAAATATACATAACCTCATAAACCTGTGATGTCAGCCCTGAACTTTTGTTATTGATCAGGAAAAATGCTGCTTTGATAAAGGATATACCACATTATGACAAAGACATCTCCGAAATCTGCGACCGCAAAGGGCGCTGTTCCGAAAACACCTGATAATGCTATCGTTATCACAGGGTTAACCAAAGAATATAAAGCAAGCGGTAAGGCACCAGCAAAACTTGCCTTAGATAATGTCAGTCTAGCCATTCCGCGTGGTAGCCTTTTTGGATTATTAGGTCCAAATGGTGCAGGTAAATCCACTATGATCAATATCATGGCGGGTCTTGTACTTAAAAATAAAGGTAGTGTTGAAATCTGGGGCACGAATATTGACGACCATCCAAGAAATGCAAAAGCCGCCATTGGTATTGTTCCTCAAGAATTAAATATCGACCCTTTCTTCACACCAGAAGAACTAATGGATATTCAAGCAGGTATGTATGGGGTTCCAAAAAAGGACCGTCGCACAGAAGAAATTCTGAAATCTGTGGGCCTTTGGGACAAGCGCGATGCCTATGCACGTACATTGTCCGGTGGTATGCGACGTCGTATGTTGATCGGCAAGGCTATGGTCCATAATCCGCCAATCCTTGTGTTGGACGAACCAACCGCAGGTGTTGATATCGAGTTGCGTCAGCAGCTTTGGGAAAATGTAGTAGAGCTAAATAAACGTGGCACAACAATTCTTCTGACAACCCATTACTTAGAAGAAGCAGAAGAATTATGTGACGAAATCGCCATTATCAATCATGGTAAAGTAGTTGCCCATGATGATAAGAAATCTCTACTTGGTCGTTTGGACGCAAAGACATTGAAACTTTCAGTGAAAGAAGATGTCAGCGAAGCACCGGAAGCCTTACAGAAATATTCACCAACCCTTAATCGTGAATCAGATGGATTAACTTATATTTCTGTAAGCTATAAACCTAGCGAAGTTACCGCAGGGGATATCATCACGGCTGTTACGTCTTCAAATCTATCAATTGTGGATGTGTCCACAGAAGAAACAGACCTAGAAGACATCTTCTTGCAATTAACAAGTCAGGCTGCCTAAGCGAGTTTTATCTATCCATGCGTTTAATCGCCAAGATCGAAGTAAAAAATGATAATGTGGTTAAGGGCCTTCAATTTGAAGGCGTGCGAAAGATTTGTTCGCCCCTTGATGCATTAGATCGATTGAGGTCATCTGGCTGTGAAGAAATTTTCATGGTGGATAATACTAAATCCGTCTTTGGACTTGATCCTAACTTTGCCATGCTGGAACTTTTGGCAAGTGAAGCCACCCTTCCTATTACTTTTGGGGGAGGATTAGCGTCGGTAGAGCATGTGCTGACAGCATTTGAATTAGGGGCTTCTCGGGTTTATTTGAACAGCCAAACTTTTGAACAGCCGAATTTGGTACGTGATATTTCTAATATTTGCGGGAAACAGGCGATCACTGGTGGTGTGGAATATCGTGTCCATACAGAAGGGCGTCGTTGCTTTGGGGCTGCTGGGCGTGAAGCTACTAAACATTTTCTTCGTTCACGTTTAGATATGCTCGTGGATCAAGGTGTGGGTGAAATAATCGTTTCATCTATTGATAAGGACGGCTCCAAAGAAGGTTTAGATTGGGATGTGTGTGAAGAGTTTTACGACATTCCTGTGCCTGTCCTTTTAGCTGGTGGTGGAAGTTCTCAAGAGTTTGATCAGTACCAGAATTATCAAGGGGTCGAGGGGCTTGTTTTCTCTTCTGTGGTGTTAGGCCTATGACTCTTGCTATTTTGAGAATTCCCGGAACGAATATTAGAAATCTTATCACGGCATTACCATTGGGAATATCCTATTATTTAGTTGATGCACCTGAGGGTTTAACCCCAGAAAC
Organism: uncultured Curvivirga sp.; assembly: GCA_965602285.1. GTDB lineage: Bacteria > Pseudomonadota > Alphaproteobacteria > UBA8366 > Aestuariispiraceae > Curvivirga. The sequence goes on from CBFCZA010000308.1 coordinate 3,423, forward strand.
CAGATGGATCATTTTACCGGGCGTCGGGCATTTTGCACGCTATATGGACCATTTAAGCCAACATGGATGGGTTACATATTTTTCTTCTGCCGCCTTCAAGGGTAATGATGTGAAATTGCTTGGTATATGTTCAGGTTTTCATGCGTTATGCCAGAGCAGTGCAGAAGCTAGCATGGTCTCTGGTCTTGGTTTTTTTGATGTGGCGGTTGTGGATTGTCCGCAGGATAATTCATCAATTCCTCCTGTGAAATCTCCGCATGTCGGGCGCAAACTTGTTATAGGCAATGATGAAGCAAAAAACTTCCCAAAATTAAGCCATGCGTTCTTTACCCATTCATTTACGGTCGAAAGCTGTGGTGCAAAAGACGAAATGCAAAATATGCCTATTGGAGATGGCATGTTTGTTGCTGCTATGAAATTAGGAAAAATACATGGCGTTCAATTTCATCCTG
>CBFCZA010000309.1:0-3836 GCA_965602285.1 uncultured Curvivirga sp.
CATCTTCCAGTTTAGGAGTACGGATGAAAGTAGCTTTCATCTTAGTTTGATCAACTTCTACATAATCTGGAACTTCACGTTCTGCAGAAACCAAAGCTTCTAACAACATTGGAATTTCACGAGACTTTTGACGAACTTCGATAACGTCACCAACTTTAACATTGTAAGATGCAATGTTAACGCGCTTGCCGTTTACTGTAACGTGACCATGGTTCACGAATTGACGAGCTGCAAATACTGTTGGTACGAATTTAGCGCGGTAGATTACTGCATCTAAACGATGCTCCAAAATACCGATCAAGTTTTCGCCTGTATCACCTTTACGGCGAACAGCTTCTTGATAATATTTGTTGAATTTCTTCTCACCGATGCTGCCGTAGTAGCCTTTAAGCTTCTGTTTAGCCATCAACTGAACACCGTAGTCAGAAGGTTTCTTACGGCGTTGACCGTGTTGACCTGGACCGTATTCACGGGAGTTGATAGGAGATTTAGGGCGACCCCAAAGGTTCACACCAAGACGACGATCGATTTTATATTTTGCACTATGGCGACGGCTCATTTGTCTAATCCTTTTATAGTAGACTATTTTGTTGTCCCGGTAGTCCAGCTATAACAAACCTATGTCAAAACTGGCGGGAAGAAGCGCAGGTTAAGTCTCTTTACGAAATCAAAATCCCCACTAAATCCGCATTCCCGGAAAGCGCGCGCATATTACGAATTATTAGGGGATTGTCAAACACTGATTTCACAGCTGCCCCTGCAATGACTTATGCAGAGAATTCAACAGACAAAAGCGGTATAAATATATATACAAAACATAGATTAAACCTCGTTCATCAGGATTATATAATGGATCAAAAGCAACATCGCAAAGGCTTTCTCATCACCTTGTTTGGTGTATTGGTTTTAACGCCCGATTCTGTTTTGGTTCGCTTAGCTGGCATTGATCCTATGGGGCTTTCTTTTTGGCGCGGCTTGCTTCAAGGCACAATCATTCTTATTTTCTTACTTGCGATCTATAAGAAAGATTTCATAAAGAACGTAAAGGCCATTGGATTCATCGGCATCCTTGTTTCCATTGCTTTTGCCATTTGTAATATTAGTTTTGTTTATTCCATAAGTAATACCCATGCATCTAATACGCTGGTTATTTTGGCAACCACATCCATGTGGGCAGCACTTCTAAGCTTGGTTATTTTAAAAGAAAAGGTTGCCCCAATCACGCTGGGCGCCATGTCAGTTTCATTCATCGGTGTCATTATCGTTGTGTGGGATAGTTTAGGATCAGGGAATTTTCTTGGCGATATGATGGCAGTATCTTCCGCTGTCAGCATGGCAACCGCCTTCACCCTTATCCGACTAAGACCAAATGTCAGCATGGTTCCTACTGCTGCTGTATCAGCGCTTTCAGTTGCCTTCGTCGCCTTTTTCTTTATGGAACCTGTGAATTACGAACCTGCCCAATGGACAGCCATACTTATCGTTGGCGCTATAGTGCTTCCCATATCATTTGGATGTATGGCCGTTGGCCCACGCTATATCCCCGCAGCAGAGGTAAGCCTGCTATTGCTACTGGAAACCACATTAGGACCCATTTGGGTTTGGTTGGGCGTCGGTGAAGAACCGAGCCAAAATGCATTTATTGGTGGCGGCATTGTCATATCCGCACTCTTCGTTCATTCCATTTATAAATTGAAATTCAGTCGAAGCAGGACAGCCTAATCACGTAGTTTTTCAATATCACCAATTTCAATGCCTGCACGTTTCAAGGCAACCATCATGCCATGAAATGTGCGAACTTCTTGTTCTGTCATTTGGGCCCGTTGAAATAGGTTTCTAATATTGCGCATCACCGTAGGGCGCATACTTGGCGACCGAAAGAACCCACCTTGGTCCAAACCCTTTTCTAATCTAGCCAAAAAATTCGTGAATTCTGCCTGGGAAACAGGAACACTATCATTTGTTTCCAACTGATTTTCCAAGGTTTCATCTTCTAACTGGAACCATTCATAGGCCAGCAACAATACGGCTTGTGCTAAATTCAAACTGTTAAAATCTGGATTTAGCGGAACATTTATAATAGTCCCCGCCAGCGCTACATCATCATTATTTAGGCCAGAACGCTCCCCCCCAAAAAGAATACCACAACGTGATCCTTGATGAATTTTGGCTTGCATTTCCTTCACAGCCCCACGAGGTGTTGTTACAAGGCCAACCATGTCCCTACGTCGACCTGTTGTTGCATAAACAAATTGTAGATCTGCAACCGCATCTTCTGTAGTTTCGTAAAGTGCAGCCCCTTCTATCACTTCTACAGCCCCTGCCGATGTATCAATAGCAGATTGAGACGGCCAACCATCGCGCGGGTTCACAAGGCGTAATTCTGTTAACCCACAATTCAACATTGCACGGGCAACCATGCCAATATTTTCACCCATTTGTGGGACAACAAGAATTATAACGGGCTGATCAGTCACATTAAAAACCTTAAATTATGAAAAAAGAGAAACAAGTTTGCGTGTCACACGCGCAGCATTAATAGAAGCAGAAGCAAGGAAACTATCAAAATCCATATGGCTAGAACCACCAGCCAAATCAGACAAACAACGCACGACCACCCAAGGACGATCCATTTGCTCTGCAACCTGCACCACCGCAGCCCCTTCCATTTCAACAGCTTTGGCCGAGAACTCTCCATGCAACCGTTCGCGGGTTACCTCACAATTTATGAAAGCATCTCCGGTTACGATCGTTCCAAAGTGATGTTTTGGGTTTTCATTGTCATGCATGGGTTCTAGCTGAACATCTTCCAGCAAGGCGTGGCTACGTTTTTTCATCTCATCAGGCATGTCAAAACCGTGTGTACTATCCGCACCCGGCAGTGGAAGTTGGCCCGGTTGATACGTCTTAAAGACACCAGCCTGAACCTTACCATAATCATGCTGCACAAGGCGTTCAGCCACAACAACATCACCAATATTTAATTCTGGATCAAGCCCACCTGCCACCCCAGAAAACATCAAAGCACGGCATTTAAAATGTTCGATCAGCAAGGTCGCCACAATAGCCGCGTTAACTTTACCAACCCCCGTCTCAACAAAAACAGCCTTTTGTCCTTCCATTTCACCTAAATGAAATTTAAAACCTGCCAAAGGTATGATTTCTGTATCACCATCTTTCAGATGAAAAATCTCTTCTGGAATAGCGGAGATAACCCCGAGTGGATTAGTCATAATTTTCTACTTCCCTACAGATTAATCTGCACTGCGTTCACCGGATTTAAACAACTTGAAAATATAGGCATCACGTAAGGCGATGTAGGATGCATCGATGATATTGGCAGAGACACCAACAGTTGACCAACGCTCTCCCGAGCCTTCCTGACTTTCGATAACAACACGTGTTACCGCATCCGTGCCTGTAGTATCTGCGCGTGGCTGCATGATCCGTACTTTATAATCCACTAGATGCATATCTTTTAAGGACGGGTAAAATTCTATCAAAGCCGTACGAAGTGCATTATCCAATGCATTCACAGGACCATTCCCCATAGCAACACGCATATGAGACTTGCCATTCATATCTAAGGTCACGGTGGCTTCTGATTCAGTGATCAATTCACCAACCACATTTCGGCGGCGATCATCCATCACACGAAAGCGCGATAGCTTGAAATATTCTGGAACTTCCCCAGCGGCACGACGGGCTAGTAATTCAAAACTAGCATCCGCACCGTCATAACTATAGCCTTCATGCTCCTTGATTTTCACATCATCCAGAAGTTTTGTAATTTTATTATTATCTTTCTTCATGAATATTTTTAACTCTGGATTCAA
>CBFCZA010000310.1:0-3829 GCA_965602285.1 uncultured Curvivirga sp.
TAATATTGTCATTCCAAATAACTACACGCCTCGTTTGTTCCCCCAAAGTAGTACATGTAACTGAGGCAAGACCGTCACTTCAAACCAACGATCGTTTATAACTTTTGATATCAACCAATCAAAGCGATCCTGAATACCGGCAAGGTCCAATGTCGCATCACTATCATCGGGTTGAGGAGGAGTATGATTTCCCGGTTGTAAATAAACAGGAATATGCGGATATCGACGAGCGGTTTCCCGTGCATAAATATAATCTGCATCGCAAAAAACGACGATTTTCAATGCAATATCTGGCCCATTCCCGGCGGCGACAAGACATTTGTCAAATTGGCCCCAGTTTGTATCCATCCCACTAGATGGAGGCTTAGGGCTTAATGTCAGCACGTCTAACCTTTGAAACCAATCTTTAGCAATTGACCCTTGCGTTTCCAAGGCGAAACGATATCCGTACTCGTGCCCTAGCTCTATTAGCTCCCCTAAAGGTTGGGTTGCTGGGTTTCCACCAGACAAAGAGACCACCAAAGGTACATGACCTGAAATTTCTGAAATTTTTTGCCAAATAGCATTTACAGACATGGAGTGCCATTCATGTCGATATTCACTATCTACTGCATGTAATGTATCACACCATGAACACCTATAATCACACCCACCAGTACGTACGAATACGGTCGGTTGCCCTATTAAGGCCCCTTCACCTTGAATGGTCGGGCCAAAAATTTCATTAATGCGAAGGTTGTGTTTCTCGCGCGAATTCATGGTCTGTATTCAGCCCACGTCTTGGGCGTGTCGCTGATACGTACCGCAGCAACTTCATCCCATTGTGTTTTGCACCAATCGAACAAATGCTGAGACATGCGCTCTGCCGTAACATTTGCGTCCCCCAAAATATCATTCAAATGGCGATGATCTAATTCATTATCAATATATCTCTTTAACGGAGACAACTCATGATAATCTCTGACAAACCCTACTTCGTTTAATTTATCAGCCTGCAATTCAACTTCAACAATATAATTATGCCCATGAAGACGGGAACATGGATGATCATCTGATAACCCCATCAGTTGATGAGACGCTGAGAAATGAAACTCTTTGGTAATTTTATACATTACAGTAAACCGTCCTTTTCTGCTTTGGCTACGGCGACTTGCCAATAATCTGGGTCGGTATACCTCGTTGGGTCCTTAACACCTGCAAGATAAAAAGCTTCGCGCCTTTCCACACAAGTACCACACCGCCCACAATGATGTTCCTCACCTTTATAGCAAGACCAGGTTTCTTCAAAAGGTGCGTTATATTTATCACCCTCTGTTACAATGGCAGATTTAGGACTATGTACAAATGGCGTATAAAGCCGAATATCCGCATAACCATCAAGAGCATGGCGCTGCATGGTTTCAAATGCGTCTATGAAGTCAGGTCTGCAGTCTGGGTAAATAAAATGATCCCCCCCCATGAACTGCCGTTGCAATAGCATCAACCTTTTGCGCAGCCCCTATTCCAAATGCAATAGATAACATGATGGCATTTCTATTTGGAACCACAGTAATTTTCATATTTTCTTCGGCATAATGTCCATCGGGAACATCAATATCATCTGTCAAAGCAGACCCACCTAAAAGTTTTCCAATCGGGCGTATGTCAACGACATCGCATGGCACACCAAGACGTTCGGCACATGCAACGGCATGGTCGATTTCTTTTTCATGGCGTTGACCGTAATTAAAAGTAACAAGGCGTATTAATTCTTGCTCGTTCGCAATTTTATATGCGAGTGAAACAGAATCAAGTCCGCCTGAGCAAACAACAATTGTTCTCATTCTATTATCCTTGTTTTCATCGGGTAGGCTGCGACCGAAACCTGAATATTTCAGGTAATTTTCAAGGCCTTTATAGAATACTTCGTGAAAAACACAAGTAACTGGGCCTTGCTAAGTAATTTAAAGTTAAAGTTTAAATTTAGAACATATCTAAAATAATCGATTCAATTGCAGAAATTGGACTTTTTATTGCCTATGGGTTAATATAAAAAGAAATGGAATAGAAAATGAATGAGACAATATCTGGCTGTTATTGTTTAAAATAATTAGGGTTTATACGAAACTTAATCATTCACGACCTATTCATTTAATCATTCAGGGAATTGCTTTAGATGCAACCAACTCAAAAACTTCCTGCAAATGACCCTTCCGATCACGGATGGTCTGTAAGTGGGCGTGATATTTTACGTCGTGTACGTGATGTGATGGCAACGGGGGAAGCCGCACAAGATCGAATGGACCATGTAACACGCATAATTGCAGAAGAAATGCGCACCGATGTATGTTCAATTTATGTGCGTCGTGCTGGTGATGTTTTGGAACTATTTGCCTCTATCGGCCTAAGTTCAGAAGCAGTACATAGAACACGTTTACGCATGGGTGAAGGTATCGTCGGTCATGTTGCCGCAGAAGCACGCGCGGTTGCCCTTGCCGATGCACAAAGCCATCCAAAATTTGCTTATAGACCTGAAACCGGTGAAGACAAATACCATTCTATGATGGGTGTGCCCATTTTGCGCGGCGGTCGATTGATGGGCGTTATTGCCGTCCAAAACAAAGACCACCGTACCTTTACCGATGCAGAAGTAGAAATTCTTGAAACCGTAAGTATGGTTGTTGCTGAAATCATTGCTGCGGGTGGTGTTGTTCGTCGTAATGAACAAGCCCCTGTAGATGGACTTGCAACAAAACCCCTACGCCTAGACGGTGTAAAACTTTGCGCAGGACTTGCAATGGGGCGTGCTGTTTTACATAGACCTGAAATATCCGCTTCCAAAATGGTTGCTGAGGACACAGAACAAGAAAAAACCCGCCTAGAAGACGCCTTACAAGATATGTATTCCAATTTGGACAACATGCTTGAAACCCTTGATAAAGGTGATGGCGGCGGTGACCATGTAGAGATCTTAAAAACCTACCGTATGATTGCAGAAGATCGTGGTTGGATCAAAAAAATCAGAGATGCCATTAACACTGGCTTAACCGCAGAAGGTGCCGTCGTTTTCGTTCAAAATGAAAACCGTGCCAGAATGAGCCATGTCCAAGATGCCTATATTCGTGAGCGTCTATTGGACCTTGAAGATCTGGCATTTCGCCTTCTTCAACATTTATCCGGTGATGCGGGAGCAAACCTGCAAGACAGAGACCTCCCCGATAATATGATCGTTGTCGCCCGTAATATGGGCCCTGCGGAATTACTAGATTACGACCTCAACAAGGTTAAAGGCGTGGTTTTAGAAGAAGGTTCCTCTACGGCCCATGTGGCCATTGTTGCACGTGCCATGAATATTCCAATCATTGGCCGCGTTCCACGGATTCTGACACGCGTTGAAACCTTTGATCGTATCATTGTTGATGGAAATAATGCGGTTTGCTTTGTGCGTCCGGGCGAAGAATTCCGTCGTGCCTTCAAAAAATCAATGGATCAAAGTCAGGCAAAACAAGCCGCCTATGCACGCGATAGAATGTTGCCTTCTGTCACATTGGACAAGAAACGCATCACCTTAAATATGAATGCGGGTTTGTTGATTGATCTTCCAAATCTTCATGAAACCGGCGCAACAGGCATTGGGCTTTATCGTACAGAAGTACCCTTCATGGTGCGTTCTAATTTCCCAAATGTGGAAGAACAAGCCGATATTTACCGCCGTGTGTATGATCAAGCCGAAGGTAAGCCTGTCACCTTTAGAACCCTTGATATTGGTGGGGATAAAGTTCTCCCTTATTTCAAGGGAGAGAATGAAGAAAACCCCGCGATGGGGTGGCGTGCAATACGTGTTGGGCTT
>CBFCZA010000311.1:0-3821 GCA_965602285.1 uncultured Curvivirga sp.
TTATTCAATTCTTCTTTCGATTCAACGGCATAACGTTTTAGAACATTTGTCCATTTATTGAATTTGGTAAGTTTTGCGGACCTGATTTCACCGGTACCAAATAGCCGTGGCGGTTTTTGGGCTTCTGCACTGATGACTGGAACCAAAAAGGAAATTAAACACAAGCTAATCCAAAGGATAGATATCCGTTGGCATATATGCTTGATCACGTTCCTTGACATATTTCCTCCTTTATTTTGAAACTTCTAATAAACTTTTAGTAGGTTAGAAAACAGGGCTTATTTATACTGTTCATTTTTTATAATATAGGGCATCATCGGGTTCGATTTCCAGAAGAAGTTTTCTTGCGTGGTTTTTAGAACCGAAATGGAGGGGTGAAATGAGCAATAGTGATGCAGCTTCAAAGGCGGCAGGTTCAAGTAAAGGCGCTATTTTGGGGCGCATGGGCGCAACCATTGCTGCGCTAGTAATTGGGGCTATAATTGCTTTTTATTTTGTGTTCCAATTTGGCGAAAGTGAACGTCAACGCGAATTACAAGCATGGCAAGTGCGCATGGGGATTGTTGTTGATAGTCGTTTTTCCGACGTTTCAACTTGGCTTGATACCCAGCTTGGTGATTTGCGGGCTTTGGCAGATAATGCATCATTGCAACTTTATATGACAATTTTATATGGCAGCGATGATGAGGAAGCTAGTGCGGAATTGGAGTATCTGTCGAATTTGTTAACAGTTACTGCGGAACGTACTGATTTTACAGATCATAATAAAGGAACCTCTCAAGTAGCCGCCAATGTCTCGCGCCAAGGTGTCGCGGGCATTGCGTTATTGGATCATGAAAATAAACTCGTTATTTCAAGTGCTGGTTTTCCGGCTTTGGTTGGCAAGCTGCAGGCTTTCGTAGCGGAGCTAAAGCCGGGTGAGCCGGGAAAGAGTTCTATGTTTTTAAATGGTGAAGGCCAGCCAACCATGGCGTTCGCAGAACCTGTATTCGCCTTACAAGGGGATAATACAGCAGAATCGCACATTGGTTTGGTGATTGGTATTAAGCAGGTGGATCAGGCGCTATCCAGTTTACTTGTACAGCCGGGAGCCACTGAAAAAACAGCAGAGGCTGTGATCTTACGTGACGCTGGATCTTCTGTGGAATATTTATCTACCTTGGCAGATGGAAGTTTACCTTTGAAGAAAAAACTGTCCAGAGATACTCCTGATCTAGCTGGGGCTTTCCTACTGAATGATCCAGATGGATTTGGCATTAAAAAAGATTATGACGGAAATGAGGTTTTGGCCTTGGGCCGTGCATTTGAAAATATGCCTTGGGTTTTGATGTATAAAATAAGCAGAGAAGAGGCCCTCGCGGATTCTGAAAGTCGCGTGAATATGTTGGTGGCTGTCCTTGGAATGATCATTGTCCTTGTCTTGATTGGTATGGTTGCGCTTTGGTATTTTGGTACGTCGAAACGAGCGAAAGAATCTGCGGATAAATTTGAAAAGCTGGCGGAACGTTTCCAAGGGCAACGTAATTTTATGCATTTGGTGACGGATAGTCAGCCAAATAAAATCGTGATTTTTGATGAAGGCGGCCATTACCGTTGGTTCAATCAACGGGTTGTTGATTCAAGTGGCCTTCACCGTGGGGACCTTTTTGATAAACATGTAAGTGCAGTTCTTGGCCCAATTGAAGGAAAGAAAATATCTGGATGGGTCAAAGAATGTATCCTCACTGATGCGCCATTAAGCAAAACCCATAAAATGGATTTAGATGGTAGCGAGGATGAGAAGGTTTACCGTTCTGAATTTATTCCAATTCCAGAACGCGATGATTTGCCGGCTGGTGTTTTAATGGTGTCTCAGGATATTTCAGATTCTGTGAGGGAGCGTGAAAAACGTGAAAAGGTAATGCGCCAACTTGTATCTACTTTGGTTTCCCTTGTGGATCGACGTGATCCGTTTTCTGCGGATCATTCACAACGGGTGGCAGATGTGTCACGTACTATTGCACATGAAATGGAATTAGAAGCAATTGATGCCGACACAGCTGCTATTGCAGGAAGCTTAATGAACTTAGGTAAAATCGCAGTGCCAGCGGAAATTTTGACAAAACAAGGGGCACTTAGCGAAGACGAACGCAAGGTTATTCAGGATTCTGTGATCAATAGTGCTGATTTGGTAGCTGATATTGATTTTGATGGTCCCGTGCATGACACGATGCGACAAATGTTGGAACATGTAGATGGCAGTGGTTTGCCACGTGGTCTGGCGGGTGATGATATTCTTGCACCTGCTCGCATTGCGGCTGTTGCGAATACATTTGTGGGTATGGTGTCTGCCCGTGCGTGGCGTCAGGGCATGGATTTTGATAAGGCCGCTGGTATTTTATATCAAGAAAGTGGCCAGAAATATGACCGTTCTGCCGTTGCTGCATTGATCAATATTTTAAACAATCGTGGTGGCCGTGAAAACTGGGAAAGTTATGGTGTCGCACCAGAGGATCAAGAGGATTAGTTGCCGTTCGTTGCTTCCTTTGTAATAGGGCTTGCATAAAAGGAATATGGGGGGTATAAACCGCGCCTCTACGGCCCGAAGTGATTTGGGTTGCTAGCCATGGTGCGCTGGGCGAATCGATTTCATTTGAAGTCATATGATTCAGGGTATGCCTTGCCACTTGAGAGATAACCACTTGTTAAAGGGAATAGAAAATGCCCAAGATTAAGACTCATAGCTCTGCTAAAAAGCGGTTCAAGATTACAGCTAAAGGTAAAGTACGTTTTTACTCTGCTTGCCTTTCGCATGGTACATCTAAACGCCCACAACAAATGAAGCGCCAAAATCGTGGTAGCCAAATTTTGTGTGCTTCAGATGCACGTATCATCAAGCGGAATTTCCTGCGCGGTTAATCGCGACAGGGTTTGAACTTTAGTAGGAGTTAAAGAAAATGGCACGTGTAAAACGGGGTGTAACATCCCATGCTCGTCACAATAAAGTACTCGAAGCTGCAAAAGGCTTTAGCGGCCGTCGTAAAAATACGATCCGCGTAGCTAAGCAAGCTGTAGAAAAAGCTGGTCAATACGCATACCGCGACCGTAAAGCGAAAAAACGCGCTTTCCGTGGTTTGTGGATTCAACGCATCAACGCGGCTTCTCGCGAATGCGGTATGACTTATTCTGTATTCATGAATGGCTTAAACAAAGCTGGTATCGAATTGGACCGTAAGGTTCTTGCAGATCTTGCTGTGCATGAGCCAGCTACATTTAAATCTATTGCGGAACAAGCGCAGGCCGCGCTGGCGTAAGCCACTCCCAAGGATTTAAGTTGGCGATCTGAATGACAGATTCCAAACATGTTTTGGGCGAAAGCGGGGCTGGTAACGGTTCCGCTTTCGTGCGTTTTATCAGAAATTTTAAAGGGCTTTTGCCATTTGAAGTTTTTATAATAAATTACTAAACAAGGGTATGAACTAGGGTATGAGCGATAGTCTTGATACATTACGTGCTGAACTTTTAGCTGAAGTCGATCAGATCACTGATCTTAAATCACTAGAAGAGCTTCGCGTATCAGCACTCGGCAAAAAAGGCCGGATCACTGCTGAGATGAAAACATTAGGTGGCCTTTCTCCGGAAGAGCGTAAAGAAAAGGGCCAAGCCCTTAATCAGGTCAAAGCAGCAATTGCTGATGCTTTGACGTTACGTAAAGACGGATTGGAAGCTGATGCGTTAAACGCACAGTTAGAAGGCGAACGCATTGATATGTCTTTGCCTGCCCGTCCAGAAGAAATGGGACGCCTACATCCTATCAGTCAAACATGGGACGAAATCGTCGC
>CBFCZA010000312.1:0-3816 GCA_965602285.1 uncultured Curvivirga sp.
CTGGTTTATCGGCAACGACAACTGGTTTTTTCTCTACAACAGGTGCTGGTGCGACTGGTTCTGGTGTGGGAGTAGCTTGTACGGCAACTTCTTTTTTCTCTGGCTCTTTAACCAATGTGCTAGCAGGGACCGCCGCCGCAGGAGCTGGCGTTGTTGCTATTGGCTCAGCCACAGGCATTGGTGCTGCTGCTAATTTAGGCTCTTCCTTTTTTACGACAGCAGGGGCGGGCATTGGTGCCGCGACAGGTGCTGGCGTTGGTACTGCAATAGGGGCTGGTGCGGCAACGACCGAACTTTTAGGTAAAGCTACAGATGTTGCAGTTGGTGCGGCTACTGGCGCAGGGGTTGGGGCTTTTGTTGGTGTAAGTGCAAGGGTAGTTGCAACACCATTTCCTGAATTTATCAATCCAGATGTAGGCATGTTACTAGCAGAATTTGTTGGGCTATAGACGCTTGGGCGTGACGCTTGATTTGGCATCGCCATGGTTGCAGGTTGGGTAGATGTCCGTGGACTTAAAAGTCCAGGTAGGTTTGGTTTTTCCCCAAGGCTATCCAATACATTCAGGTTTACACTAACTGCATCATCTAACTGTGTGTTGCCCCAATAGTATGATGTTTGTGCGTGTGCATCTTTTGTATTAACAAAGATTGTCATTGCCAAAGCGACACTTAGGGTCGTGGCCGATGCTGCATTGGCAAATCTTGATTTTAAATCCATAGTCATACCCAACTCGTATATTATTAAGTCATACTCATCCGAAATCATTGCATGTAATTTAAGGCAATGTGCGAAGAGTAGCCTCTCCCATTTTTAATATCATAGACTAGCGTCGTTGTACCGACAATAGCTAGCTTAAAAAAGGTTGCGATAGAAATGTGGCAAAGAAAAAGCCCTAGAAACAAAGTTCCTAAGGCTTTTAAACTTTTTAAAGATGACACTAATCGCAATTATTTTGCGCTACGTAAAACATCTAACAAGCTTTTGTGAATCTTTTCATTCGCAGCAACAATATCTGCACGTTTGAAATTATAGGCGCGACCTTGTGCATCACTTAAGAAACCACCTGCTTCTTTTACAATCAATGCGCCTGCAGCCACATCCCATGATTCAAGCCCGCGTTCCCAGAAACCGTCGAAACGGCCTGCTGCAACATAGGCAAGGTCAAGTGATGCTGCACCAAAACGGCGAACACCAGCTGTTTTTTCCATAACTTTTTCAAGGCGACGCAAGAATAAAGCATGCCCATCATTTTCAGTATCACGGCCTAAGAAAGGGATGCCTGTTGCAAATACGCTTTCAGACAAACGTGTACGTGCAGAAACACGCATGCGACGGTCATTCATAAAGGCGCCTTTGCCTTTTTCCGCCCAGAACATTTCGTCCTTTACTGGATCGTATACGACGCCGCATGTTACTTCGCCATTTTCTTCAAGTGCGATAGATACAGCAAAATGCGGGAGACCATGTAGGAAGTTGGTTGTGCCATCAAGTGGATCAACAATCCAACGACAATCGGTGTCTTCACCTTTGATGACGCCGCTTTCTTCCATCAAGAAGCCATATTCAGGGCGGGCTTTTTGAAGCACATACTGGATGGTTTCTTCTGCTTTTTTATCAGCAGTAGATACGAAGTCAGCAGGGCCTTTTTTAGAAACCTGAAGCTGTTCTACTTCGCCAAAGTCACGAACTAAATCACGACCAGCTCTTTCAGCTGCGTTGATCATCACGTTGATATTAGGAGATTTTACAAACATGGGGTTTGCTTTCTATTAAAATGAAATCGGTGATTAGTTCTTGAAACGCTCTACAAAAGTTGCGTCTTCTGTATTCACAACGATCTTGATGCCTGTTTCAACATATGGCGGAACCATTACGCGAATACCACCTTCAACCATGGCTGGTTTATAGGAAGAAGATGCTGTTTGACCCTTGATAACCGCGTCGGCTTCTGTCACCTCAACAACAACTGATGAAGGAAGTGCGATGCCGATAGGGTTTTCTTCATAAGATTCAATTTGAACCTGCATACCATCTTGAAGGAATTTTGCCTGATCTTCACCGACCATATCAACATTCACGGTAACTTGTTCAAAGGATTCTTGATCCATGAATGTAAAATCATCGCCATCGGAGAATAGAAATTGAAACTCTTTTTGCTCTAAGCTAACTCTTTCTACAGTTTCAGAAGAGCGGAAACGCTCGTTCAATTTCGTGCCTTGACGAATTTCTTTTAACTCAACTTGTAAAAAAGCAGCACCTTTGCCGGGTTTTACATGTTGTGTTTTAATCGCGCGCCACAAGCCACCTTTATGTTCAATCAAGTTGCCCGGACGAATAGCGTTACCATTAATCTTCATGAATATCACCAATAGTTGGAGTCTAAATTTTCAAATAACAAATCGGCGCATTCTATACGTCGAAAAGCAATTAAGTTCAAGTCTTTTGGTTAAAGTGGGTTATGCATGGCTGCGGTGTTAGAAATGCATGGCCCCATAGATCGCATATTAACCCTGTGTACTTCTATAGGTTAATGCCGCATCATAAAATAGTTTAGCTGCTTTTAAAGGCCCTAATTCATGATCCCAAATTCCCGTGGTTGGGGCAATGAATTCTGCATTGGTTTGTAGGGCCAGATCAATATTTCCGACACTTAATCCACCTGTTGCCACACATGGAAGTTCCATCATGACGGCCCACCATGAAAGCGCCTCTAACACGGCTTCATCCGCAGGTATGCCATCTAGTGCGAATGGGAATAAGGGGCCAAAGGTTACATAATCTGCCCCAGATTCGCCTGCTAACATTGCTGTATGTTTAGAATTGCCACAAGAAACACCAAGGGAGCGTTCTTCACCGATGATATTGCGGGCTTTTATTACATTAGTTTGTGATGTGTCATATTCTAGATGTACGCCATCTAAGTTCAATTCTTTCACCAGCTCTGCTTCATCACATAGTAATACAGCTATATCTTTATCCCATGCTATGGGGGCCAGTGCATCTATTGCAGCCTTATGATCTTGTTCACTTGCATCCGGCATACGGATTTGAAGGCAAGATATAGGAATTTCTTGTGCCATGCTTTGAAAGATATCTTTAAATTCGTCCAGTTTAAAGTTTTCCGGCGTTATGAGATATAGTTCTGATGGTGGGGTGTCATTATCCACGATGTATAGTCCAAGCTTTTTGAAAGGCAAAAGTTAATGCCTATAGCTAACAGGATTAGGAAGGATTGAACACCCGTTTTTTAATTAAACCCAGCTTTAGATTTAAACAAGGATGGATAATTGTGCTTGAGTGATGAGGTCGCTTCGATCTTGCGGTTTATGTAGCCCCATTGCGTGTGTTAGGTCAATTTGACGTGCAACGATAGATGTTCCCGTTTGATCAAAATCAAAATAAAACGGCCTTTTCTGACGGTATAATTCCGCAGCATCCTCTTGCCATTTTGTGGTTGTTTCTAATGCTGTTTCTTCTTTTAAGAAGTCAGGAATTAAATGTAACAAGCTACGTTCGGCTGTTGATTCTGGGCGGTGTAGATTGTTACGAATTTCAATGTCTCCATTCGCATCTAGCCCTAGCATATAATCATCATCCTCTACCTTGTTACCCAAGGCAAGGTAATGCCAACTTTCTGTTGCGGCTTTATCACCTTTTAAGATGTTTTGCAGATCGTTTCGTGCTTGTATTAATTTCAGGCGATCATCAACATTTTCCACATCAGCGAAATCATGATCTAGCTGATTAAGAGCAACAATATCGCCATCAGAATCCAAACCAATTTGAACAGGAACACCCATTTCTTTGTAAAGTTT
>CBFCZA010000313.1:0-3807 GCA_965602285.1 uncultured Curvivirga sp.
CTAATTTTGTTAAAGGTATTGGATCTACAATATCATTATCTCTAAAATATATTTTTGCTATATTATTTTCTTGTGTTATTTCAATATCTATTTTTCCTTTTATTTTTTTCTCTAAAATAGCATCTTTTGCATTATTAATTAAGTTTATAAAAACATGTTTAAATTCATTTTCAATACAAGATATCTCAATATTATCGTCTCCTATAATTTCATATTTAATTTTATTTGAGATAAGTTCACTATTCATTAGTGTTAAAGTAGATTTTATCATAGATTTTACATTTATGATAGATAGTTTTTGATTTGGTCTAAAGAACTCTCTAAACTCATCAATTGTTGAAACCAAATGAACTATCTGTTTTTGTGTTTCATCACTTACATCTTGAATTTCTACCAAGGTAGATCGGCCAAAGCTTCCTATACCAAGCCATGCCATTTGGAAGGCGAGTTTCCTTTTATGCGTCATGTCAGCATAAGAATAATTGGTGAATTCGAAGCTACCAGGAATGGCAATTTCACTTGGTTTTGCCGCTCTTTCAAAGACCGACATATCAGACAAGTCCAAGCGTATTGTTTTTAACATTTTCATAGGGGCATTATAAATAGTTCAGGTGATTTAACTAGCTAGAAATATTATTTTTATGCAAAATTAACTCTTTCATGATTAAGTTAAATATAGTATTTTTATCTCGTTATTTTTAAGTTTTTATATTTCATTTAAGACATCTTAAATGAACAGGAGAATTAAAATGAAATCTGTATTTTTTGGTATTGTAGTGGCTGCATCTATATCCCTTTTGGCTGGCTTCGTTGGATTTGAAATGAATCCGACATCAAGCGATAATTATTCCACTGCCTCTGTTAGATTATAAAAAACAGCCCTACTTAAAAAATAGGGCTGCTTATTATTTTTTAATTGTCTTGTATAAGAACTGAGCTATTTTTCTGTGTCTTTTTTAACATCTTCAAGCCATAGGCTATGATGTTCTTTTGCCCAGTTTTCATCGACTTCACCTGATGTCATAGCGTCAAGTGCACCTTCCATTCCCACAGTACCAATATAAATATGTGCAATAACCATTGCTGTTAACGCAACTGTCATTATGCCATGCCATAACAATGCATACTGAGTTTCCTGCAAAGGAGTTAAATCCGTTGGAAGATCAAAACCGATGGCATTTAATACAGAAAATGTTGGTCCAAATGATGTAAGTTCAAAAGGCATAAGTAAACTAACACCAGTATAACTTACAGATATTCCACCAAGAGCAACGGCCCAAAATAAAATCTTTTGCCCTGCATTGAATTTTTCCGCTGCAGGATGACTTCCTTTTGAAAACATTCCACCACCAGCAAGCATCCACTTCAAATCAACCATCGTTGGTTTGTTATGTTTTATCCAAAGGATAATGGTTAGAAGTAGTCCTACCATGAAGGCAAAACCTACAAAGTTATGACTAACTTTACTGTAATATGTAAATGAGGCAAATAGTGACTTTCCAATAATTGGCATCAATACATCTTTGCCATACATAGTATTTAAACCTGTCACTGCCAATACGATAAAACTAGAAGCCATGAGCCAATGCCCAAATCGTTCGATTTGATTAAATCTTACAACAATGCGACCAGATAAACCTGAATCAATTTTGATTTTTCCACGAATTGAATAGAAAACCAACAATACGACAATAACTAAGCCGAGTAGATAACCACCATAAGGCTTTTGCTCTTCATTTCTAAAACTTCGGAAATCTTCACCAAATGTTTGGACAAGAACACCCGCTTTTTTATCAGGGATAGAAACATTCCCTTCAACGCCTTGCTTTATAGAGCGCCAATATTCAGACAATCCTGCATTCCCTTTAACATTTCCGGGAACTTCCCCATTCTCTTGTGCAATTGCAGTAGAAACATTGAACGATACTGGCGTTTGTTCAGAAGGATAGAAGGAAAGGTTAAGCAACAGAAAGCAGCTAAAGATAAATGATACTTTTATCAATTTCAGGAAACGCATTTCTTTCGTTCCTTTCAATTATTATTATATGGTGAAGTTCTTTCTCTTTAGCATTTCTTCAAAAAAGCATATGCCTAGAAAAGGAACTGGTCACCGCCCTTACCACATCATCACAATGCAATAAGAGCGGCAACCATTCGCAATTCGGTATTAACCGCCAGATTTGAGGCTGTAGGCAGTACCCCAACCCCATGCACCAGCGCCAAATCCACGTGAAACAATTCGTTCACGATAGATATTGGAAACCATATCACCATCACCACCAAGCAATGCTTTGGTAGAGCACATTTCAGCACAAAGAGGTAGTTTTCCTTCTGCTATGCGATTGCGTCCATATTTTTGGAATTCTTCCGCAGAATTATCCTCTTCAGGGCCACCTGCACAGAATGTACATTTGTCCATCTTGCCACGGCTACCATAATTCCCGGCTTGTGGGAATTGAGGTGCACCAAATGGGCAAGCATAGAAACAATATCCACACCCAATACAAAGGTCCTTGGAGTGCAATACAATGCCATCATCTGTTTGATAAATACAATCAACAGGACAAACTGATATACATGGCGCATCGGAACAATGCATACATGCGACAGAAACAGAACGTTCCCCAGGTTGTCCATCATTAATAGTTACCACACGACGGCGATTGATGCCCCACGGCACTTCGTTTTCGTTTTTACAAGCTGTCACACAAGCGTTGCATTCAATACAGCGTTCTGCGTCACAAAGAAACTTCATTCTAGCCATTTTGTTTCTCCTATACCTTAAGCTGATTCAACACGACACAGGGTAACTTTCGTTTCCTGCATTTGCGTTACGGAGTCATAACCATATGTTCCACACATGTTTGCTGCTTCACCAAGTACATAAGGATCTGCACCATCTGGATATTTATGACGTAGGCTTTCACCTTGCCAATGACCACCAAAATGGAACGGCATAAAGACAACACCACGACCAACACGTTCGGTCACAAGTGCTTTAATCAATACTTTACCGCCCTCTGGGCTGTATATCCACATATCCTCTCCATCGCGAACACCAAGGTTATTGGCATCGAATGGATTGATTTCACCAAACATTTCTTGCTGTAATTCCGCAAGCCATTTGTTGGAACGTGATTCATCACCACCACCTTCATATTCAACCAATCGGCCGGTTGTAAGAATAATCGGGAAGTCTTTTGAGAAATCTTGCTTTTGGATAGATGCATACATAGTCGGCAAGCGGTAAGCTTGTTTATCTTCATATGTAGGATAATCCGCAACCAAATCACGACGTGGTGTGTAAAGTGGCTCACGATGCAATGGTACAGGATCTGGGAATGTCCAAACAACTGTTCTTGCTTTTGCGTTACCAAATGGTGCGCAACCATGTTTAATAGCCACACGTTGAATACCACCAGACAAATCTGTTTTCCAGTTTGTCTTGTCGCCAGCAACTTTATCAATCGCTGCTTTTTCTGCTGCAGTAAGATCGCCATCCCAGCCAAGTTTTTTCAACATAGCCATTGTGAATTCAGGATAACCATCCTTGATTTCAGATCCTACAGGGTATGATCCCTCAGCAAGAAGGTTTTCACCATCATGCTCAACACCAAATCTTGCACGGAAACATAAGCCACCTTCTGCAACTGGTTTAGATGTATCATAAAGCAACGGCGTGCCTGGATGTCCCATTTCTGCCGTACCCCAACAAGGCCACGGAAGACCATAATACTCACCATCACATGCGCCGCCATTTGCTTTAAGCGTTGTACGATCAAATGTATATTGGTTTGCCATATGTTT
>CBFCZA010000314.1:0-3798 GCA_965602285.1 uncultured Curvivirga sp.
TTTATATAGGCTAATACAGATAGATTTTAAAAGAGGCAAAGTCATTGAATAATGAACTTATTACATTAGTTGAACGTTTACACCGTAGGTTTTTGGATCTTGTTAGGTTGGAACTTCAAAAAAATGGCATTCGTGATATTAATGCTGTTCAGGCATTGGTTTTAAGTAATATAGGTGAAGAAGAAGTTCTTGTGCGTGATCTTATTGAGCGTGGCTATTACTTAGGCCAAAATGTAAATTATAGTATTCGTAAACTAGTAGATTATGGTTACCTTGATCAAAATCGAGACGAACATGATAAACGTTCTGTACGTGTAAGTATCACAGAACTGGGTTTAAGTATTTTACCCATGATTGACATCGCTGTATCGGTAAAAGGTGCCGATGAAGATGAAAATGCTTTCAATGAAGATGAACTGAAAGATCTATGTAATAAATTGAAACGGATTGAACGCAATTGGTCAGAGCATGTTCAATATGGATATCGCAAATTTTGATCTAAAAGCTTTGTCTTAATGCTTGACGAAAAGCCTCTTGCAGTTTAACTCCTTTGTCATTGGAAACGATATTAATGAATGTGAATTTACTGTTCATTAATGAATGAAAAATAAGGCTTTGTTATGGAAGTACGTATTTTCAAACCTGCTAAAACAGCGATGCAATCAGGACGAAACAATATTAAAAAATGGATGTTGGAATTCGATGCTACTGATCGCTCTGAAGCAGATCAATTGATGGGCTGGGTTGGTTCTTCAGATACTTCGAAACAGGTTTCATTGAAATTTGAAACTAAAGAAGAAGCTATTTCTTATGCTGAGAAGCGTGGATTTGCTTATACGGTTTCTGAAGAAAAGATCCGCAAAATTAAACCTAAATCATATTCTGATAATTTTGCCACAAATAGAATTTTCCCTTGGACACATTAGTCTAAAGGATTAATTTTCTATATTATGGTCCCGTAGCTCAACTGGATAGAGCAATTCACTTCTAATGAATAGGTTGGGCGTTCGAGTCGTCCCGGGATCGCCAAATAAGCCTCTAGAGATAATAATTTCTAGGGGCTTATTTATATTTACTACCAATTATGAAATTGATTTCAATCTAGAAATTCTAAGTTTAATCTCTTGTGCGTCAAGATGATCGAAATAATGTTCCAAATTTTCAATATGATCAAAAAAGCTACCTTGATTAAAATCATTAGGTAATGATCTATGAAGAAAGTCTGACGCTTGATATAGTGCCGTTTGGTCAACAAACCATAAATCTTTAGATGATTCTTCCATACGAAAATTAATAATAGAGGCAGTTAAACGAGACATTAATCGACCTCCTTCTCCATTAAAGGAAGTCAATGCTGCATAATCATGTCCGCCCGGTCCATATGAATTTCTCTTATAGCGACAATAGTCATATTGATTTGCTGCATCAATTATAGGAGATAGATCCTCATGTACAATCATATCAATATCAAACGTAATAACTGCCCCATTATATCGTTCTAATAATTCATTCATTAGGAAGAATCGTAAACTTGCATAATATGCAGACTTTTCTAGGTTTAGGTCTTTAGGTTTACTATTAAGGCTGATACGTAAATCAATATTTGGTGCCATATTTCTTATAGTATCAATGAAGGTTTCATGTTCATCTTTAGCCACATCAGCTATATGAATATGAAATGGTGTGTCTCTTGGCCAATATAGTGTAAGAGATTTAAGGAAATCTTCTCCAAATGCCTCCACGTATAATTTGTCCGCCGCCACAAAGCCGATGGAAAAGCCTACCTTTTTATCTGTATCTTTCCAATTGATAGGGCCTAATAATTTAGAACTAATATTTTCATTTTTACTCGACAGATCTAGTAAGTTCTTTTGTGATACTAAATTAACGCATTGGCGAAATAATGAATAGAGGTCCCCTTCGTAATGCACTTTTAAGATATCTTGATGTTCAATAAACAAATCTTTACAGATTTGAAAAGTACAATTGGCTTCTTCATAATTACCAAGCTCTAATAATAAATGGCCATAATGATAATATACAATCACTCGATCGGGCCGATCTTCAGGCCAATTATCATGAAGATATTTTAAAAGTTTTTCTTGTCGTGTTGAGGCAAATGCCATCATGACTTCTAATAGGGTAGGTGGTGCATCCTGAAAATTAGTTTGGCGTTGGTCTAATATGTGTGTCGCTTGATCTATTTGACCAGATGCACATAGACAGCCTATTAAACCAGACCAGTTCTCACGGACTTCAGGAGCGGACTGAAGCCGAGTTTGGAAAACAGACATGGTTTCAGATATGTTACCTGAAAGCATATTTGTCCATAAGATTTGTAGGTCATTTTTAGAATCTGTTTTTTCAATTTCCATAAAACTAGTGTAACAGATTCAACCTTTCCAAAAAGAAAAAGCTGCACCCGAAGGTACAGCTTTCTCAATTTGATAATGGATAAAATTCTTATACGAATTTTGAACCAAAGATCACTTCTGGTAGCCAATTTGCTAAACCAGGGTTTAGGGCAAGGATTACCAACGCAATGATCTGAATAATAACAAAGGGTAAAACGCCTTTGTAGATATCCATTGTTTTTACTTCTTTCGGTGCAACCCCACGTAAATAGAATAGGGCAAAACCAAATGGAGGAGTAAGGAAGGATGTTTGAAGGTTCATCGCCATCATAATACCTAGCCAAACTGGGCTTACCCAATCATTTTGAAGTAAAATAGGTGCGACAAGTGGTACAACAACGAATGTAATTTCAATGAAATCTAAGAAGAATCCTAGAAGGAACATAACAATCATTACCATGATGATCATACCCCATTCACCACCCGGTGCAGCTGATAATATTTCATGAACTGCTTCATCACCACCAAAACCACGGAATACGAGGCTAAACATAGCTGCACCGATTAAGATGATGAATACCATTGCTGAAATTTCCATGGTGCCACGGTTTACTTGGCGAAGAATACCTGATCCCCAAACGCGCCATAAAGCAACAAGTAAGCCCCAAATAACAATGATACCGCAGATTGCAGCCAGAAGAATTCCAGACCAGTCACCACCAGAGATTTCATTTCTACCAATTCTCATGTCAACAAATGCTGATAAGAATAGCATTACGACAAGAGCTAATGCAGAAAGGTAAATTGAAAGGTTTGAACCAGAATCAATTGCTTTTAAGAATTTACGGAATATATGCAGATGTGTTGCTACTACAATTACAACAGTACCAACAAGTCCCGTGATGAGTGGAGCATCAAAGAACACTTCACCAATCAGCATAGAGGTTAAGAACCCCCCTAAAGCAGCACCCATCAAGCGGGATGTTCTTGCTTGTGGATCAGGTGTGTTTGTTTCTAATATACGTGGTAATTTTAATTCATCAACACGAATGCCTGCTAACAATGTTGCACCCATAGCACCAACAGCGGCAGCTTCCGTCGGTGTTGCTACACCACCAAGGATTGATCCCAATACAGAGATAATCAAAATAATTGGTGGAATTAATGCATGCATGATTTTAGGAAGAAGGCTTCCTTCACCAAATTCTTCAGGTGGAATTGGTGGGGAAGAATCAGGTTTAATAACAGCATAAATTAATTGATAAAGAATATACATCCCAACCAACATCATACCAGGTAATAGTGCACCAGCAAAAAGATCACCAACTGAAACTGGTTCAGGTGACCAATTACCAATTTGACGTTGTGCATCAACATATGCATTAGAAATTTGATCGCCAAGTAAAACCAATACGATAGATGGGGGTATGATCTGACCTAATGT
>CBFCZA010000315.1:0-3796 GCA_965602285.1 uncultured Curvivirga sp.
ATTGTATAGCGTTGGAATGAAACCTCATTTCCAATCTGCGAACTAATTTTAACTCTATTATTGGAATGTGCAAAAACCTCAAATCGTTGCCATTTATTCAATAAAACTTCAGGACTTTCAGAACGGCTTGCCGATCGCCAAATTGGGTCATATTCAACCTCCCTGATTTTCTCACCAATTTGCAAGACCGCGACTGGACCAGAATTTTGCCAAATAAAATCCAACATCCCTGCCTTCAAATACAGAGGAACATGAGCTTGCTTAATAGCATCAACCCTTCCGATACCATCTAGGGCCTCTGGATGAGTGGCTTTAATATGATGAAGCATGAGATCAACCATGCTCGCTTTGGCAAATTCCCGAATGAAACTTTTCCTCTCATTACATTGACTATCTCGTATTTTTAGCATTCATCATAGTCAAAATTAATCCTTAGGGCTCTCAAAGACAAGGGCATAGTCCATTGGTAACCTACGCATGCGCCGGTTGGTTGCTGCAAACACTGCGTTCGCAATCGCAGGAGCAACAGGGCCAAATGCCGATTCTCCTACACCTGTAGGCAGCGTGTTTTCTGAAGAGATAAGCGTGATTGAAATATCCGGTGCCTCTATATGGCGAAGAATTTCATAGCCATCAAAATTGCGTGCATCAACGGCACCCTCATTTATATTAAGTTGTTCTTTCAATGCCATGCTGCAACCCCAAATGATATTGCCCATAATTTGATTCTTCACCTGATCAGGGTTGATCACCAAACCACTATCATGAGCGCACCAAACATGGTTTACACGGATTCCTTTCTCTTCATGGTCAATCTGAATTTCCGCAACAATCGCAACTGCCGTTTCACCCTTATAGACGGCACACGCTATGCCTCTCCCAACATTGACGGCAGTCGACCTCCCCCAGCTGGCCATTTCTGCTACTGTTTGTAGCACTGTAACTAGCTTGTTGTTTGCGGTTGGTAAGTTATTCAAGCGAAAAGACAGAGGGTCTATAGAGGCAACTACAGAAAGTTCATCAATCATACTCTCTATGGCAAAAGTGTTTGGCGCAGCCCCAAGTCCACGCCATGCACCAATAGGAACAGGCGTGCGAATGTCTGAATAACGCACCTTTTTATTTTCTATTTCATAAGGAGATAGGCTTCCTCTTGCCGTTCCTTCGTCTGCCACAACCATATCTACCATCCAAGCAATGTTCTTTGGAACAGCGCCTGTTATAATCGGTGACGAAACAAAATCATGTTCCCAATGACTAATATCACCTTCACCCGTCACACCAGCGTCTATATAATGAGAAAACGGTGGTTGGAAATAATTATTTTGAAATTCTGTTTCTCTATCCCACTGAACTCTGACTGGCCGTGATACTGCTGCAGATAAGATAGCAGCTTCTTCGGCAGCCTGACATCGAACACGCCCACCAAAGCCGCCGCCCAAACGATGAGAATGCACAACAACCTCATCATCATTTCGGCCTATTGCTTTGGCCACCAATTTTTGAACAAAGAACGGATCTTGACTGCCACAATAAATTTCAATTTTTTCTTCACGTACCCAAGCGACCGCCGAACGTGGTTCTATTGCCCCATGTGCAGCAAAAGAAGTGTCATATCGTGCCGCCACATGATATTTGGAACTTTCTTTCGCTGAACTCATATCACCAGATGACAATAATTCATGTTCAAAGGCGTTATCTTCGCGATGCCGCTCTACATCTAACTGTGACATAATTGCTTCATGGTTTAGGGGGGGCGCAGTTTTCCATTTAATATTTATCGCCTCTAATGCTTTGGGTAAAATGAATGGATTATCAGCAACGACACCTACAAAATTATTTTCTAAATCTACAACGGTGGTAACAACTCCCGACATTGAGCTTACGTCTAAAACGTCAAGGCTCTTGATTTGAGCATCAAAGGTCGGTTGATGCATTATTTCCCCATATAACATATCAGGAAGCGATACATCACGGCTATAAACAAGCTGCCCTGTTGCTATAGCCTCAAGGGCGGGATCTCTCCAACTTTGGCCAATATATTTATGTACTAAAGTAGGATTTGAGCTTTTTCTATTCAACTGTTTTTCATTTAAGGCAGGATCATCTGCAAATAAAATCAGTGGTTCCCCCCCCCCACTAACTCGCCATAATATTTTTTCGTTCCATCAGCTAGAATGAACCCATTTTGCGTGTCTAGGATTTCCGAAATCGGGCTATTACTTTGATCTGCGACCATCAAACGAAGTTTTTCACGTAAGGTCGCAGCGCCAAAGGCAACAGGTTCAAAATAATTTGCCAGCCCTTCACTTCCTACTGTCATTTTAAAGGGGGGCGTTTGGCCCGTGTTCGGTATAACACATTCGATTTCAGACTGACCTATATTTAATTCTTCCGCCACGATTTGGCACAAACCAAGTGTCGCCCCTTGTCCCATTTCCATTCTAGGACTATAGAAAAGGATACGACCATCAGGTAACATCTGAATCCAAGAAAATGCATCCTCATCCTCAGGCTCATTCATCGACGGTAAGGTCGGTAAAATGGAACTACAAGAAGATAAAATAGTAACACCGCCAGCGACCCAACCACATTTAATCAGAAAACTTCGGCGACTTATAGTTTTAGTATGTATTAATTCACCCATATCAACTCTCCTTTGCCACGTTTAATATGGCTTGCTGAATACGCCCGTAAGTACCACAACGGCATAAGTTACCATTCATTTCAGATTGAACTTTTTCTTTAGTAGGGTTTGAATTTTGGCTCAGCAAAGCAGCGGCAGTCATGATTTGACCAGCTTGGCAATATCCACATTGTGGAACAGATTCTTCTATCCATGCTTTTTGAATGGGATGAAGTTCCCCTGAAGTTACCGTTGCAGCAAGACCTTCAATCGTCGTGATATTTTGATCTTTCACATCCCGCATAGAAACCTGACACGAACGCGTGGCGACACCATTTAAATGGATGGTACAGGCGCCACACAAACCGCCTCCACATCCAAATTTAGTTCCTCGTAAGCCAATAAAATCTCTCAAAAAATCCACGAGAGGGATGTCTTCCAAATCTTTTGGCACTTTAACTTCTGTGTTATTTATGGTTACCATTCTATTGACCTCATGATTGTTTCAAATACTTTAGATCCGAAATAATCATGAGGCTTTGATAATCGTGCCAAATTTATAAATGAATATTATTATTGCCTAGAACTTTGCATAAAAGCGAAACGAGACAACGCAGTTCATACTTTTTCTTGTCTGCCATATGTTTCTCGATACCAAACATAAAGACCGCTGCCGACAATAAGTATGGCACCACACATCGTCCAAATATTAGGAATATCATTGAAAACTATATATCCCCATAAAATAGCCGCGACCAATTGGGAATATGTAAATGGTGCCAGAACAGACGCTTCCGTTGCGTGGAAAGCCTTGATCAACAAATAATGCCCCGCAGCACCAGCAACCCCCATTGTGACCATAAGTCCCCATTCGAATGTGGTTAAGGCCTCCCAATAAAAAGGAACAACGCAACTAAGGACCACAGCGCCCACAGCCGTTGAATAGAATGTTGTAGAATCTGGGTTATCCTTATCACGTAAGTAACGTGTTAAAAGCATATAGCTTGCCAGTAACATCGCCGTCATGAAGGGTAGCAATGTAACCCAGCCAAGTTCATTTGAACCAGGACGTGCAACGAATAAAACGCCAATAAAAGCCACAACCACAGCAGCAATGCGTCTTGCCCCCACATGTTCACCAAGGAAAATACCTGAAAAAACCGTGACCAA